>DQVB01000701.1 GCA_015661985.1 Planctomycetota bacterium
CGGATCAGCCGCCGACACGCCGAATTCCCTGCCCTGCTGGCCGAAGCCCTCGACGTAGTGGCCGCTGCCGACATCGATCTGCGCCTGGCTGCCCAGAGGCTGGGGACTACGCCTTCACAGTTGGTCAAGCTTTTCAGGAAAGAGCCGCGGGCGCTGGCCCTGGTGAATCGATGGCGTCTTCGGCGCGGGCTGTCTCCGCTTCGCTGAATCCCTTGGCACGGGGGTCGAACAACCGCATCGAGCTGTCGACGTGTGGGCGCTCCGGTCGTTGGCCCGCGGTGCTGGCGGGCTGACCGGGAAAAGACGCACAGCCGGCAACGGGTTCACCGCCAGTGGACCTTTGCTGCGATCGGGTTTCTCCACACGCGGCAGACGGCCCGAGCCGTCGGGGGAAAACCATCCGGCGGTCCTTTCTCGCCGGTGGCGTAGCGGGTCTGGCCCTCCGGGCCGGTCCTTTGGAACAGAAGCACCGTGGTGGCCGGCGGGTCTTCCACATCGGCTGGCAGGGCGTAGAAGAGCGGCCGGGCGTTGGGCTTCTCCTGCGCCCCAGTTGCCCGCAGCCGAACCCCTTGGCCGGTCGTTTCCCACACGAGGGCCACCGCGCCGGGGCTGGGTCGGTCCAGGGCGAAGAAGGGGATATCGTCAGCAGGCTGATCTTGGGGAAGATCGCTGCGCGTGGCCAGGCGGACGGCGCCGGACGGGTCGTGCCACCGGTAGACGGGGACGGGGAGCACCAGCCGGGGATCGGCCAGGTCCAATTTGTACATGATCTGGTTGTAGTTGTACCGCGGTGTGGGCACTTCCACGCCGGACAGAAACGTGGAGTACGTGCCCTCGAAGAAGATGACTCGTCCGCCGTCTTTGTCAAACATGGGATGGTGTCGCGGATTGTAGAAGCTGTATTTGTGGTGTGTGACGACCTTGCGGGCGTAGACCCACGGTCCGATGGGTGTGTCGGCTTCGGCGTACCAGACTTCACCGAGGAAGGAGGACGAGCCGCCCTGCTCCAGGACGATCATGACCCACCGCCGCCGGAACGGGTTCCACGCCACGGAATGGCCGTGGGGCCGGAACCGACGGCCCGTGTCCGCCTCCTGCAGGTGCACGATGCATTCGTCGAGTTCAAGTGCTCCGTCCCGAACCAGCTCTTGCTCGAGGGCCCAGGTGAGCGGGGCGGTGTCCGGCTTCCACCCCCAACGGAGCTGCCCTCTGGCGTCTCGATCCAATTCGAAGCTGTCCTTGCGCCCGCCCCGTTTCAGACAGGTAAACGCCTCATAGCGCGACGGATCAGCCAAAGCTTCCGGGGTCGCTCGCACACGCACCGGCGGTATGGAGTGGGCGAAGTAGATATACTGCTCCCCACCCGCTTCGTGCTGGAACGGATGCCCCGTGGGAAACAGTGGCGCCTCCAGGGGAAACTGCGCCCGTTTGCGAAACACATGCGTCTGGTCGTCGAATTCCACCAGCCCGCGCTCGTAAATGCGCATCGGCGGGGCCACCTTCACGTAACCGGCAAACAGTCGCTCGCGGCCGGATGGATCGGTCAGGGCCACCAGTCCCCCCAGCCACGTGGGCCCGCGGCCGGGCATGCGCGCCGTCTCCTTGGCAAAGCCCCGCTCGTCCAGGAAGTACTCCAGGTCTACACCCTTTTCCGGATCCAGTCCGCCGTCGCCGGGCAGAAGCGATGTGGCCCCGGGCACGTGGAAATTGCCCAGCGGATATGACGGCCTGTTCGTGTCGCCCCAGAACCAATAGACCCGACCGCGATAGACGGCCGCCAGCACACTGTCGGAGCCGAAAACCAAGCCGTTCAGAAGAGGGCGTTTCGTGGGCACAGGATGGCCCGCCAGAATGCTGTCACGATAGATCCCCGCTCCCGTGACACGGTACAGCCGCTGGGCCACGTTGGTGCGACGGACGCTGAGCGTCGCTTGCCCCCCGGGAACCACCTCCAGCGCCCGGCCGCGATAGCCGAACCCGTCCGCGGGAAACTCGTAACCGTGGCTGGCGACGTGAAAGAAAACCTTGCGGCCCATCAGCCCAGGCTCGTAGAAAGCCACCACACCGTTGCTGTCCGTCCAGTAACGGATCTCGTTCGTCGTACGCAGCTCCACAAGGGGCACGCCCCGGTTCGTCTGGTCGTCGACGACCACGATCTTGAAATACCGGTCACTCCGCTGGGCACCACAAGCTCCTACGAGTATCAGCCAGGCAATGAGAGCGTGCATCCCAGGACCCTTTGTGGCTTCGAGGTCCAAGACGATGTATCCACCAGCGACCCCGACGTCGCGCCACCGGCTGTGCGATCCAGTCTTCCAGTTTCGGCCTGGTTCATTTTGATCCCTCTCCGGATCACAGCCGCCGGAGGCGGTTCGTTCGTGCTCCCGCCTTGAGGCGGAATGAACGTCCCCCGTTTGCCGGCGCCCCCATTCCGCCTGAGGGCGGTCCTGCGAACAGAGCAGCAACTTGCTCGGCCCCCCAGACTGTTACCCGGTTTTGAACCACGCCCCAGTTTCCTAGAGAGCGGCCCCCGCCACAAGTGCGAACGGGTCCGGCTCGCGCCGGGCTCTGCGCGATGCCCGCTGGTTCACCAACCAGCCGTTCCATACTCATATCCCTTGTTGCGGCCCCGGGCGGGTCGAGTAAGATGGTCCCAGGCTCGGTGCGTGACCGGGCCGGGTGGTGTGTTTGGCCGCTCTCGGGCGGCGGGATTGACGATCCGCGAACCGTTGCACCAGGAGACACGCATGATGAGGCCGAGCGTAGGTATTCCCGCCCTCTTGGGTTGTTGCTCCATCGTTTGCTCAGCGTCGGCTGGAGGGGACCAGGCTGGCGACACGCCGGCCGGCCGGCCGGGCCGGCAAGTGTCCGCGCGGCTCGACACCCAGGTCCGGATTACACTGAACTACCTGCTGTACTTGCCCAAGGATTACGGCGAGCGGGAAGCCTGGCCGCTGGTGCTCTTCCTTCACGGGGCCGGGGAACGGGGTGAAGATTTGGAGTTGGTCAAGAAACACGGCCCTCCGAAGCTGGTGGCAAGGGGCCGCGAGTTCCCCTTTGTGTTGGTTTCGCCCCAGTGTCCGCGGGACCAGTGGTGGGAGCCCGTGTCGCTCACGGCCCTGCTGGACGATCTCTGTGACCACCTCAAGATCGACGAAGACCGTATCTATGTGACCGGCTTGAGCATGGGAGGATTCGGCACCTGGTCACTGGCTGCTCACACGCCGCGCCGTTTCGCCGCCATTGTACCCATCTGCGGCGGCGGCGATCCCTTCTGGGCCAAACGCATCGCCCACCTGTCCGTGTGGGTCTTCCACGGCGCCAAGGACAGGGTGGTGCCGCTCGAGCGCTCGCAGCAAATGGTCGATGCCCTGAAGCGGCAGCAGGGCAACGTGAAGTTCACCATCTATCCCGAAGCGGGCCACGACTCGTGGACGGAAACCTACACCAACCCCGCATTGTACGAGTGGCTCCTCGAGCAGCGCCGCAAGGCCCGATGAAGCGACGAGTTGCGCCCATGGCCGCCGGGGACGGCAGCGCGCCGGGCCATCGCGGCTCAGCCGCTGCGGCGCGGCCGCCAGCAGAGGGATCGCCAATAGGCCCGGTCGGTGGCGTAGGGGTCGATGGGGGTATGCTCGTCGAGTGATCCGGGAAGGATCCCGTATCGCTGCATTTCCCGGATGTACGCCGGCGCAGGACGGAACCCGGGCATGTCGAAGCGTTTGACCTTTTCCAGGTGACGCTGACCGGTGCGGCAGAGGGCCAAGATCCGCTGGTAGTCCGGGTCCGAGGTATCTCGGAACACAGGGCTCGGGACGCCGCTGCGACGGCAGATCTCCAGTCCCCCGGCTTGGCGGGCCAGCGGGGCCAACACGATCAAAGATTGTTCGGGCCGTGTGAGGTTGAACATCAGATGGCGGGAAAACCGGATGCGCACGTCGTCCATGGCGGGATTGGAGAGTACCAGGCCCAGGTTGTCCGAAAGGTAACGAGGCAGGGGCATGGACGAGTCGTGGCACGCCGAGCAGCGGCGCTGGATGGCTCGAGCTGCGGCGATCGAGCTGGGCCAGCTCTGATCGGCCGTGTCCAGCTTGCTCCGCGGGAACCCGCCGATCATGCCGGTGCCCAGCGCCGCGTAGGTGCCCGGGTAGGCGGCCCCCGATTCGATCCAGTAGCGGATCATGTCTTGTTCGTGAGCCGAGAGCTTGGCCTGGTAGTGGCTGCCATCGACCAACTGCATCAAAGGGCTGGCCGACGTACCCACGGACCGCGGAGGGAGATTGGTGCGCAGGCGGTCTCGCCCGTCGGAGACGTAGCCCAGGGCGGTGAGCGAGTAGTAGCTGTGCGAGAAGACGGGCCCGCGGTCGCCGGTCAGGATGATACCGCCGGCCCGCTGGTCGTAGTCGTGGCAGCCGACGCAATGGCGATCGAGGATCGGTTGGATGTCGCGGGGGAAATCGAACACGTCAGGAATCCCCGGAATGGGCTCGATCCGGCTCGGCGGCCGCTGGAGGGCCGCCAGCACGTTCTGGCCCGAGTTGAATGCGGACCGGGTGCGGCGCTCATGGCAACCGACACAGCCCAACGTTTCGCCCGGCATGACCGTCAGGAAGCTGTGCATCCGCTTCACGGAGTTGTTCTGCCGGTCCAGTGCCACGAAGAACAGCGGTCGCAGGGCGGGCACCTCCAGATAGGCGGACCCGTCCGCCTCCACCGGTACCGTGCCCAGGACGCGTTCCAGCGTATAGGTGCCGCCAAAACTCACCGGCGGCATCTTGCCGCTGTAGTTGATCGGCTTCGGCAGGGTCTCCAACACGAGCAGTCGCTTGATTTCGCCCCGCCGGACGCCCTCCATCCGCCGGCCGGCATAGACGTCCTCCAGCACCAGCCGCCCGGTGGACTGCTGCCGGTTGGCTCGCGGCGGGATGACCGGCTCCCGGGGCCGTGGCGCCAGCGGCCGGGGCTCATGACACTGCGCTGCCCCTGCGACCCAAGCTTGGGGCAGCCGGAATAACTCACGGCTGCGACCGCGAATGTCCATCAGCAAGACGGCTGGTCCCCTGGCTACCAGAAAATGCCGGTCCGAAAGGGGATAAGGGTCGCGGAAATCTTCGCCTCGGCTGATGCGCTCGGCCGCCCCCAGGTCGTCAGGCCCCCGTCTGGGTGTGACAAGGGTGATGGCCCCGGCATGCTCCCGTCGGCCGTGTTTGGGCGAAAACACGGCCACCACTTTCCCGCCCGCCCCCGGAAGCGGCTTGGCATCGATCATCACC
>DQVB01000338.1 GCA_015661985.1 Planctomycetota bacterium
CATCTTGGCGCCTTTGTTTGACCACTTCGCGCCAATGCGATAAGAGTGTGTCTTTGGGGTAATTGATCCGTTTTCGGCTTATCGCTGGGTTGTTCTGGCGGAATAGAGGAGATCGATCCATGGGGATCTGGGACCCATCGCGTCGGTTTTCGGCCATCCGGGGGTGGAAGTGGCGGCGTGATCGTCGCTTTGGACGGCGTGGCCGCGGCGGCAAATCGAAGACCAGGGATTTGCGCATAGAGCAGTTTGAGCAGCGGATGTTGCTCAGCATCGCCCCGGTTGGTCCGGACAGCGACGCCCTGTGGGAGCGGTCGCTGGATCGGTCGATCGAGCGGGCCAGCGACTTGGCGACCTATTCGGAAGAGGCGCTGGAGGCGACGGACCGCTGGGTTGTCGGGTTGGCCGGTGGCTATTCGTCTGAACAGCTGGCCGCTTCGCTGGGGGCGGATTCCCAGGGCGAGACGGGTTTCGTTGAAGGGACGTATGTCTGGGAGTTTCCCGCCGAAACGACTTGGCAGCAGGCGGCGGAGGGGCTTTCATCAGCCGAGGGGGTGGAGTTTTTCTATCCCTTGGTGCGCCACGAGGTGGTCAAGTATCACGTACCGGACGATCCGTACTTCGCCGACCAGTGGCACTTGCAGAACACGGGCCAGACGGGGGGCACGCCGGGTGCGCCCGGGGCGGATGCCAATGTGACGCCGGCGTGGGACATCGTGGGTCCGGGTGGCACACCCATCCGCGGCGCCGGCGTTCAGGTGGCCATCGTCGACGACGGGCTGGAATGGGATCATCCCGATCTGGACGACAACTACCGGGCCGATCTGAGCTACGATTTCAATTTCGACGATTCAGACCCGGCGCCGGACATTTCCGCGGACAATCACGGGACGTCGGTGGCCGGTGTGGCGGCGGCCGAAGGGGACAACACGACGGGTGTGAGCGGCGCGGCTCCGGCGGCCGAATTGGCCGGGTTGCGTCTGATTTCCTCGGACGGGTCGGCCCGCTTCGACGATCAGATCGCGGCCAACGCGCTGAGCTGGAAGTACGACGAGATCGACGTTTACAACAACAGCTGGGGCTACATACTTCCGCTGCTCGACCCCGGGCCACTGGAGATTGCGGCCATCCGCGATGGGGTGATCAACGGGCGCGGTGGACTGGGCAACATCTACACCTTTGCCGCCGGGAACTCGCGGGCCCGGGGTTTCAACGCGAACTACTTCCCCCTGACCAATTCGCGTTACACGATCACGGTGGCGGCGATCGACCACAACGGGCACTATTCCGAGTATTCCACTCCCGGCGCGTCGATCCTGGTTTCAGCCAACTCGGACAGCTTTGGTTTCCCGGGCGATGCGGGTTACGTGGGGATCGTGACGACGGATCGCCAGGGCGACAACGGCTACAATGCGGCGGGCACCGGTGAGACGTTTCCCGGGACCAACATCCCACGGCCCGATCCCTTCCCCGATACGGATTACACGTCCACCTTCGGCGGCACCTCGTCGGCCACCCCGCTGGTTTCGGGTGTGATCGCCTTGATGCTGGAAGCCAACCCCGATCTCACTTGGCGCGACGTGCAATATATTCTGGTGGATACGGCCCAGATGAACGATCCAACGAATCCGGACTGGACGTTCAACGGCGCCGGCTATCATGTGAACCACAACTACGGATTCGGGGCTATCGACGCGGAAGCGGCCGTCAATGCCGCGAAGAACTGGGAGAGTGTGGGCGGCGAAGCGGACCTGGCGGTGCTCAACTCCGGCGTGATCAACGTGGGCAGACAGATCCCGGACGGCAGCAACGTGGGGGTCAGTTCCACGGTTACCTTCTCCACTGATATCTCGTCCATCGAATGGGTGGAAGTCACTGTCAACGTGACGCACCCGAACGAACGGGACTTGGAGATCGTTCTCACCTCACCCGAAGGGACCCAGTCGGTCTTGGCCGAACAGTACGTCGATCCGCGGGATCCGTTGGGGTTGACCGTCTGGGGCGGCATCCCGGACTGGACGTATACGTCGGCTCGGCATTGGGGCGAGGCATCGGGCGGCCAGTGGGTGCTGACGGTTCGGGACAAGGCCAGCGGAAACGTGGGCACCTGGAACAACTGGGAGATTACCCTCTACGGGCAGCCCAATTTGGGGACCGGCCCCGAGCTGGTGGCCGTGATTCCCAACGAAGGCCAGATCTTGGACGAGGGCGAGGTGCTGCAGGTGTCGCCTCGGGAGCTGACGTTGCGGTTCAACGAGGGCCAGGAGATCGATCCGGGCACACTGGAGGCCATCCAATTCATCCGCAGCGTGGACGGCGCGTGGGGCAACGGCGACGACCAGGCGATCGACGTGGGCTGGGTCGGGATCGGCGACCGGGCCAACGAGGTCATCGTGCGGTTCGCTGAAACGCTTCCGGACGATCTGTATCGCATGGTGATTTTTGGCGAAGACCTGGACCCCAACAACCCACCTCGGCCACCGCTCAAGCCGGTCGACCCGCTGCGCAACTTGCGCGGGCTGGCCTTCCACGAGGGCCAGAACCTGACGTTCGACTTCGAGCTGGACCTGGGGGCTCAGGTCGTCGCGGTGGTGCCCCAGCCGGTGGTGCGGGGTCCGGTGGACGTGACGGTCCAGGCCGTGCCGGCCGACGGTGGGGTCTTCCTGGTTGACGACGGCGCCAGCCGTGTGGCCTTCGAGTTCGAAGATACCAGCCTGGGCGATGGCGTGCGCCCGGGCAACGTCGCGGTGGAGTTCGACGGGGCCACGGCGACGCCGGCCGACGTGGCGCAGGCGATCCAGGTGGCCATCCAGGCGGAGATCGCCGCGGGCAACCTCCCGGGCTTGACCGACGTGACGGTGGCGGGGGCTACGGTCAGCCTCAGCGGGCCTCGCGCCCAGGTGCTTTATCAAGGCGCCGCCCTGTCCATCCAAGATCTCCACCAGCGGCGGGACCAGATCGAGGTCCATTTCAACGACGACGATCTGCTGGACACGCCCCAGGCGGCGGAGAACCCGGCCTTTTACCAGCTGTTCGTCACGCAGGATTCGGCGACCCCAGCGGACGACGTGATGATCCTGCCCAGCCAGGTCGACTACGACCCGGCCCAGGACAAGGCCGTGCTGACCTTTGCCCAGGACCTGGACCAATACGGAACGGGGGCCTTCCGGCTGCGGATCGGCAACCGGTATCAGGCGGTGGTGAGCGACTTCCAGGTAGCCCCGGAAGCGGGGACGAGTTTCGCCACGGCCGTGGACGTGCGCAGCGACCTGGGCGGAACGCTGGCACCCAGCTTCGGCGACGGCAGCGGGCCCCAGAGCTTGATCATCGGCGGGTCGGTCGATGCCTGGGGGTTGGATTTCACCCTGGAATGGCCCGGGGCGATCGACGAGCCGGGCCACCGCGATCTGCCCGATTTCCCAGCCATTCTCATCGAAGATCATTTCGCCACGGGTGAATCCTTGCCCGACAGCTCGGCCGGAGTCGTCACGATCCCCTACCACTTCCCCGATATCTACGGGACCCACCCGATCACCGGGGCCCCGATGCAGAACTTGATCACCGCGGCGCAGAAGGACCGCGCCCGAGAGGTGTTTGGTCTTTACGGCCAGTACCTGGGTGTCCAGTTCTACGAGACGGCGGACCGGGGCATTGCCGTGGCCACGGGCGACCTGGCGGTCTTCGGGCTCCAGTCCGCTCCGGGCGGGGTGAGCGGCGTGGCCGGCGGGTCCCTGGCCCTGATGGACTATGCCGAGAACTGGGGGGCCAGTCACTTCGGCGGCGGCTGGTTCACCACGGCGATGCACGAAATCGGCCACCTGCTCGGTTACGGGCACTCCTACGACATGCCGCCCCTGACCATCATGGGCAGCAGCGAAGACGGCAGCTACCCGGCTGTATCGGAACCGGTGTTTCCCGGCGATCACGATATCGTCCACGGCCAACACATGTACCGGCCGGACAATATCGACATAGACATGTACCGGGTGGTGCTGGATGAGCGGGGCCTGTTCAGCGCGGAGATCCTGGCCGAACGCATGGACGACTCCTCGCTGCTGGACGCCGTCGTGACGCTTTATCAGCAGTACGTCGAAGACGGGGTCACCAAGTATCGCGTGCTGGCCCGCAACGACGATTACTACAGCGAAGACTCCTATCTGGAGCTGTACCTCGGGCCCGGGACGTACTACGTGGGTGTGACGGCCAGCGGGAACACGCAGTACGATCCCCAGATCGACGATACCGGCGTGGGCGGCGTCTCGCAGGGTGACTACGAATTGCGATTGTCATTCAAACCGCGCGGAGTCGACCCGAATAACCCCGAGACGTTCCGTGACAGCTTGACCAGTCCGTCGCATCTGGTCGATTCCACGGGCACGCTGTTGGACGGCGACTTGGACGGCGTTCCCGGAGGTGTGTACAACTTCTGGTTCAACGTCCAGTCGGAAGCGAACACGCTCCTCGTGGACAAGCTTTCGGCGGCCCCGCTGGGAAGCCAGGACGGAAGCCTCGCGGCGCCGTACACCACGATTCCCGCGGCCCTGGCGGCTGCCCAACCGGGGGATATCGTACGGATCGTCGGGAACTACTTCGACGACGATGATCCCGCTGACCCGGCCACGCTGCAGGACAATTTGGCGTACGAGATCGGTTACGGCCTGTTCGGCCAGCCGCTGGTGGACGGGGCGCGGCTTGAGGTTCCCCAGGGTGTCACGCTGGTGATCGACGCCGGGGCTGTATTCAAGTTGAACCAGGCGAACATCGACGTCGGCAGCTCGGCGGAAAACGTGGACCGCAGCCGCGGCGCGCTCCAGGTGTTGGGCACGCCCGAGCACAGCGTCTACTTCACGTCATACTTCGACGAAACGATCGGCGCTGATCCCGAGCCGCTGATCACGACCACGCCGGAGGAAGGGGATTGGGGCGGCCTGGTTTTCCGCAACAACCTGGATTACGACTACATCGAGGCGTACGACCCGGCTTCCGGCTTTCCCGCGCGCGAGGTACTGGAGACCCAGGGGATCTTTCTCAACTACGTCAACCACGCCGACATCCGGTACGGCGGCGGCGAGGTGATCGTCAACGGGGTGCGCGGGGTGTACACGCCGATCCACATGGTCGAAGCGCGGCCTACGGTCACCTTCAACACCATCACCAACAGTGCCGATGCGGCCATCTCGGGGGACCCGAACAGCTTTGCGGACACGAAGTTCCAGAACTGGGACCACTTCCAGCCGTTCACCGCCGATTACGAGCGTGTGGGGCCCAAGGTATTCGGCAACCGGCTCACGGCGGAGTACGTCACCAGCGTGGACCCCGACGCCGTGCCCGTGGAACACATCAACAGCATCAACGGGATGTTCGTGCGCATCCACACGCTGGCCGGCCGGCCTGTGGAAGAGATGGAGGTGCCCGGGCGGTTCGACGATTGGGATATCGTGCATGTCATCTCGGAGAACCTCTTCATCAACGGCACGCCCACCGGCCCGGCCACCACGCCGGTGAGTACACAACTGATGCGCCCGGATGCGTATAACCTCCAATCGCCGGATGGTGACGGGATCGACGACGCGGAGACCTTTGCCATCTTCGACGGCAGCGTGCGCGTGGTCTTCGAGTTCAACCTGTCCAGCGACTGGGAAGCCCGGGGCCCGGACAGCTTCATCCCCGGCCATGTGGAAATCCGCTACAACCGCTCGGATGATCCCGTCCCCGGCAGCCCGGCGGACACTCCCGACCAGATGGCCCAGCAGATCGCCGCTCAGATCAACTGGGCCCGCGACAACCTGGGGCTGGACGTCACCGCGGTGCCCACGGGCGGCGGCCGGATCGAGCTGCACAGCACGGCCCCCATCTGGTCGTTGGAGGGATTCGGCACGGCGGAGGCCCGCTCCGATGGCCGATTGCGGATCGACCCGGGGCTGATCGTCAAGCTCGCCGGGTCACGGGTGGAGACGGAGTTCGGGGCGCAGTTGATCGCCGAGGGCCGGCCGGCGGCGGAAGAAGGATCGCCGGGATACCCGGTGGTGTTCACTTCGCTTTTCGACACGCGCTACGGCGCAGGCGGCACCTTCGACACCACGGAAGACACGGCCAACCGCGCGGCCCAGCCCGGCGACTGGGGCGGTCTGACCTTCGCGCCCACGGCCACCGGCAGCATCGACCAAGGGATCATCGCCTACGCCGGTGGGATCACGCCCATCGAGGGTGACTTCGCTCGGTTCGACCCCGTGGAGATCCGCCAGGCCCAGGTGCGGGTGACCAACAGCCGCTTCGAACTGAACGACGCTGGCTCCGCCGACGACCGCAACGGGCGGGGCACGGTCCGGCCGGCCACGATCTTCGTCCGCGGGGCCCAGCCGGTCATCGTCAACAACGTCTTCCTGGCCAACGACGGCGCCGTGGTGAGCGTCGATGCCAACGCCATGAAGGCCTCCGTGGTGCCCGATTGGGGACGCAGCACTGGCCGGCTTTCCGCCTTCGACCAGTATGCGGACAACTACGGCCCTATGGTCCGCGCCAACCGCCTGGGGCTGGCCAGCGACCCGTCGCTCAGTAATGAAATCAACGGCATGCAGGTGCGGCCGGCCACGCTGACCAGCGAATCGGTCTGGGACGATATCGACATCGTCCACGTACTGCAGGGCGAGATCGTCGTGCCCGACTTCCATCACCAGGGAGGCCTGCGCTTGCAGAGCAGTAGCGAAGGCAGCCTGGTCGTCAAGCTCTCCGGCGCCAATGCCGGTTTCACGGCCACAGGTCGAGCCCTGGAAAGGGACGACCGCATCGGGGGGACGATCCAGATCCTGGGCGTGCCGGGCAAGCCGGTCGTGCTGACAGACCTGGCCGACGATTCTGTCGGGGCGGGGTTCGACCTTCGCGGCCAGCCGCAGACGGATACCAACGGGAACGGTTTTTCGGAGGGATCGCCCGGAGCGTGGCGCAGCATCCGCTTGGATCGTTACAGCAACGACCGCAACGTGGCCGTGGTCAACGAACGCGAACCGGCCAACGAACTCAGCGCCGATCAGAATGCCACACCGTTGACCTCCGAGCCTTTGGGGCAGCTGGCCCCCTACGAAAAGGCCGGCGATGACAACCTTCGCTTGGGCTTCGAGGTCCACGGTTTCATCCGCACCGACGATGCGAGCGACGTCGACGTGTACCAGTTCGACGCCGAGGCCGGGACCGAGGTGTGGATCGATATCGATCGCACCACCTTTGCCCTGGATACCGTGGTCGAGCTGATCGATGCCACCGGCACCGTCCTGGCCCGCAGCGACAACTCGCACGAACCGAACTCGTACGAAATCAAGACCGACCCGGACGGCAACCTGCTGGGTCTGGGCATGGATCGCGACACCTGGGTCCGCCATGACTTCTACACGATGAACCCCCGGGACGCCGGGATGCGGCTGGTGCTGCCCGGCCCGGCCGGCCAGGTGCGCACGTACTACGTGCGCGTCAAGGGCGACGGGGTGACCACGGGCAAGTACCAGATGCAGATCCGCCTCAGGGAGATGCAGGAGGTACCCGGCTCGACCGTCCAGTTCGCCGACATCCGGTACGCCACGAACGGGATCGAACTGTTCGGCTTCCCGCAGCACTCACCGCTTCTGGGTGAATCGGCCGAAAGCACCAGCCCCAACGACACGTTCGGCAACGCCCAGTACCTGGGGAACCTGCTGGCCAGCGACCGGGCCGCCCTTTCCGTGGCCGGGTATTTGACCGGCTATGACGATGTCGACTGGTACCGCGTGGACTTGGACTACGAGGCGATCCAGTCGATCGGCGGGATCAACGATCTGGGCACCGTGCTTTCCACGGTGTTTGACATCGACTATGCCGACGGCATGGCCCGGCCCGACCTGTCCCTGTGGGTGTTCGATCAGCAGGGCCGGCTCATCCTGGCCAGCCTCAATTCGAACATCGCCGACGACCGGCCCGATCCCACCGAAGGTTCCAGCCTGGACGACCTGAGCCGGGGTTCGTTGGGGCCGGCCGATCCGTACATCGGCCCCGCCTACCTGCCCGAAGGCAACGGTGTCACCTATTACGTGGCGGTCACCTCCGCCTTGGCCCGCCCGGATGTCCTTGACCCGGTACAGTATGCCCTGGTGCGTATCGAGCCGATCGATTCCATCGCCCGTGTGGTGGAGGAGCACATCGAACGCGGGCCGAGTTCCTTTGTCGAGGTAGTCAACCCCAATGTGGACGAGAACCGCAGCGCCGACCCCTTCGGCCCCCAGCGACTGAGCCTGGTGCCCGACGAGTTCACCTTGAGCGACGTGGTCCTCTTCGTCAACCGCTGGGACGATCTCTACACGGTGGACGGCTTTACGGGAGTGCGGGAAACCGACGTGACGGATACGGGATGGCTTCCTGACACGACAACCTTTGTGCGGCCGCATCCGTACGTGTACGGCGACATTGCCATGCGGAACGACGGCCGGCTGTTCACCGTCACCGTGGGCCGCGACCCGGACGGCGGCGGCAACGCCCAGCCGCCGGTGCGGTTCCGGGAGCTGGATACGGGGGATGCCAGAAACCTGATCGTGGATGTTCCCATCAACATCGTCGAATACCGCCTCAATGCCCAAGGCAACGGGATTGAAATTCACCCCACCGGCGGCTTCGAGAGCGTGAAGGCTCTGGAGCACTTCCCCACCGGCGACCGATACGTCTACATGGTGGGCAACTTGAAGCCCGGACGGGGCATCGACTATACCCATAACCTCGTTTTCCGCCTTTTGCCGGACGGGACCGTGGACGATCTCGGCGAGGGCACGGACGCCAAGTTGATGAGCACCATCATGCCGCTGGGCCAGCTCACGACGGCGCCGACCATCTACACCTTGGATGCCACGGAGACGGTCCCGCCGTACACGGTGGGCCCCTGGGGACGCAACTCGGACGATGTCTGGGATGGCCTCACCTTCACGATCACGGACGACAACGCGGGCTCGCCGGTGACGATTACGTTCGAGATGGAGGCGGGTTACGACGTCTACATGAGCGACCGGGGGGCGGGAGACGTCCGGGACGGCCAAGGGTTTTTCGTCAACGGACGGTTTTTCGAATTCGACAGTGGCCCCGTGCTGGTGATGCCCGGCGCGGCCAACGATAATCTGGACGGCGTGGTCATCCGCGTCACTGGGCAGGATGCGGCGGGCGACGCGCGAACCGTGGAGTACGAATTCGACAACGACGGCGCCTTCAACTCCTCGCGGATCCAGATACCCTTCACCAACGGCGACTCGGCGACCACGCTGGCTGGCGCCTTGGTCGGGGCCATCAACGCGACGACCAACTTCCAGGTCTCGGCAGCCAACAACGGGGGGCGGGTGTCGTTGGTGGGCGACACAAGCCTGGGAGTAACCAACGATCCGGCAGGCATGGTGACCATCGTGGGGTCGTACGGCGCCGCCGCCGGGGTGCGCGTACCCTTCGAAGAGACGTGGGACCTCCCCCACGGCCAGGCCCAGCTGTTCGGGGCGAGTATCGAAACCACGGTGGAAAACACGCTGGCCGGCGTTGACGTGGGTTACGCCCACCGCACGATCAACACCAGCTTCCCCGCCGATTTGAACGGTTTCGGCGATCGGTTGACGTTCCTGGGGGCCACCAGCATCGATGTCTCGCCCACCCCATCGTTCACGTTGATCCCGGGAAGTGGTCCGGGCGTTTCCGCCGGACGCGTGGCGGTTCCCTTCGGCGCCGATGATTCAGCCGTGGACTTGGCCCTGGCGATCGCCGCCGCCATCAACTCGCAGCCGTTCAATGTCAGGGGCACGGCTTTGGGCGCGAGCGTCGAATTGTTCGGCGTCGGGACCGACCCGTTTGGCAATCCGCTGGTCACGGTCGGCGCACCCTTGTGGTTCGAAGGTGAAGGTGTCGGCGGGGATGTTACAGGGCTGGCCCTGATGCCCAGCGGCGAAATGTACGCCGTGACCGACGCCGGGGGCCTCTATCGCGTAGACAACTACAACCAACGCGGTTTCCGCGTGGACCGGGGCGGCAATTTCCCCCGGATCGTTCGGATACAGGGGGCGGGGCCGCGAATGGTCTTCATCGCCCAGTTGACGGACGAATTCGGCCGGCCGATACCGTTTTCCGGACTGGACAACGGCCCGCCCAATGTCGAGGAGGGCAGGTACGTCGACACGTTGTTCGCCAGCGATGCCTCCGGACGACTCTGGGCTTTCGACACCCTTGGCAATCTACAGGGGGTGTTCTTGGATGGGGCGACCAGCGTCAGGGCAGGCGCCAATGCACCGGAAGGATTGGCCTTCTCCCCCATCGACTACAACCTGTGGCATTGGACCTACAACCGATGGGACGAACGGGGCCACGGCGTGGAAAGCGCCTGGGACCGGACCCGCACGCCCGGTCAGGGATACGATCCATGGCTGGAAGGCGACCAGAGTTACTACTTCGGCTTGGACAATCCCATCGACGGCATCCCCAACGAACCGCAGCCGGGGGCCATCAACTTTTTCGATTATTCGCCCAACCGCTACAGGACTTATGACATGCCGGGCGGGGTCCAGGGCAGCCTGACCACAGGCACTTTCAGCCTGGAAGGATTCAGCGCTTACGACAAACCGACCCTCTACTTCACCTACTACGGTGAAACGGAAAGCAGTGCCAGTTTCGACAGCCTGCGCGTGTTCGTCTCCGTCGACGGAGCTGAATGGCAACTCATCGGCGCTCGTCCCGGGCAGATCTACGCGGTGGGCGACGATTTCTGGCGTCAGGGACGGGTCGATCTGAGCTGGGCCGCCGGGGCCGAGGCGGTGCGCGTCCGCTTCGATTTCAGCACCGCCGCCGACATGGATATCGGCAGGATACTCACCGGGGGCGAATACCTGGTGGCCCCAGCGGCGGCCGAGATGACCGACGGCGACAATTTCACAATCGACGACGTGACCTTCGAATTCGACTTGGGCTATGCCCTGGTCACCCCGAACGTGGCCGGCACGCGGATTGAAGACGCTGAATACTTCACGGTCAGCGACGGCACTGTGACGCTCCGCTTCGAATTCGACAAATCCGGCGACGGTATCCAGCCGGCAGGGCCGGGCGAGGACGCGGCGATCGCCGTCACGGTGGCCAACGACATGACGGCCCGCCAAGTGGCTCAGGCCATCGGGGACGCCATCAATACCAATGCGCCTTTGTACGGACTGGCCGTGCGGGCATACGGGCCGAACGATCCGGCCTTTGCCGAGGATTACCCGGACGACAATCGCGTGTTCTTGATCGGCGCCACGTCGGTCATCCAGGGCACCTTCAACCCGAATCCCGCCGTCCAGTTGGCCATGGCGATCGAAGGCAGCGCTCCGGGCGCGGTCACTGGGGGCAGCGTGCCGATCTATGTGCTGCCGGACATGACTCAGCTGGAGGTCTCCCAGTTTGTCACCAACGCGGTGAACCGGTACTTCCGGTCTCAACCAGACCGGATCTACGCGCGGGCGGCGGGCGACTTGCCCAGCGGGACGAGCTTCCAAATCACCGGATTGGACAATGCGAGGAATCTACCCACCACTGTGACGTTCCAGTTCGGCCGGAGCGGCTTGGGAAGCCGCGTGCTTGGGCCCCAGCTGGTCGAGGTGGATCTGGCCGGGCTGAGCAGCCCGGAGGAGGTCGCCACCGAGATCGCGACCGCCGTGAACTTGGCCAGTGCCGCTTTCGGTTGGCAACTTACGGCCATCCCTGCGGGGGTCTGGGTCGAGCTGACCGGCCCGCAGACGTTCTACAACCCGGCCGGTGGGCCGTTGGCCAGTTACGACTTCAACCACACGACGATCAAGCTGGACGACCGGGATGACGATGTGTGGGGGCAAGTGGAGCCGCTCATGCATCTTTACGGGCATCCGGTTTCTCGGGATTTTTTGGGCAACCCCCTTTCTGGCCCGCTGGCCTTCGGCGGTAGCCTGCCCGGCGATTCCCCGGACGATTACTTCCGCGATTTCCGCCGAGGCCAAGACAATGCCTATGAGGGCTGGTATATCGACGACGTGGTGATCGGCTTTGCCGAACACGGAGAGATGGTGACCAACGCGCCGCCGGATGCGACTGGCTTCCAGTTCGCGCCGCCGCCGGGGCCGGGTGATCCGCTGGTCGTCCGCGGTCCGTACCAGATGGAGATCCGCCGTGGCGAGGATTACGGCGTCTATGATGAAGGCGTCACGTACATCGGCACGGCATGGGCCGGGATCCCCGCGCTGGACACGAACGATCGCATGGCCCAGGCGTTCACGGTCTTTGCTCCGGCGGCCAGCGACATCGCCCACGGCGATCGGTTCTGGATTGAAGACGGCCTGCCTGCCTTGGACAACAACGGTGTGCGCCGCCAGGAGTTCATCTTCCTGGACGAACAACTCCGCGGCCCCACAGGGAACGCCATCCCCATCTACTTCAACGCGGGCGAATCGGCCGGTGTGATTGCGGACAAGATCACGGCGGCTGTGAACCAGGCCTATGCCCAGGGCAAGCTGCGGGTCACCGCGGACTCCATGTATTGGAGCACGCGGGGGACCAACGAGCGCGTCGATCTGTGGGGCGCCACGGCCGTCGGAGGCCTGATCGGCGGCTGGGGGGCCGTGCCGCTGGATTATCTGGTCTTCGGCTCCGTGGAAAGCTACGCCGGTGTGCCGGGGGCCAGCGAGCTGTATTCGGACTACAACGGCAACCCCATCAGCGGTGACCGCAACCGCGAGCGGGACAAGGGCCAGATTTCCATCCACAGCAACACTGTCCTGTACTCGCAGGAGTATGGAATCCGTGTTGAGCCGGCGGCGAGGGATGCGGCAGGCCAGCGGCCCCATCCGGCTTCTGGGCGGACGCTCAACGCCCCGAACAACCTCGTGCCGGGCATCATGATCGAAAACAACGTGGTGGCCTTCAGCGGCACGGGTGGGATCCTTTTCAGCGGCGACCCGAACCCGGCCGGCGATCCGGTCGGGGCAATCCCCTTCGGTCGCATCGTGAACAACACGATTTACGGTCCCAAGAGCGACATCCCCGACGGTGTGGGCATCGACGTGGTCAACAGCGCCGGCCCCACGCTGCTCAATAACGTGGTGGCCAACTTGGACGTCGGCATCCGTGTCGACTCGACCAGCCGCCCCAACACGGTGGTGGGAGCGACGGTTTACCAGAGCAACAACCAGAACCTGGTGGGCACGACGGCCAGCTACTTCGAGACGGTGGCCCCGCCCACGGCCCCCTTGTTCGTCAATCCGTCGCGGGAGAACTTCTACCCGCGACAGGGCTCGGCCGTCATCGACAGCTCCATCGACGCTTTGGAGGAACGCCAGGCGTACTACAACGCCGTGCTCGAGCCGGTCGGGATCCCCGTTTCGCCGATCAAGGCTCCCGAGCTGGATCTGTACGGCCAGCTGCGCCAGGACGACCCGCGTGTGGCCCCGCCACCGGGGCTGGGTACCAACGTGTTCAAGGACCGCGGGGCGATCGACCGCGTGGATTTCGTGGGGCCCTCGGCCGCACTGATCGTGCCCGCGGACAACGACCCCAACGATCGCAATCCGGTGCGCCACGAAGTGGTGCTGGCCGGCCAGCGGCTCACCGAATTCGTCATCGGCCTGGAGGACAGCGGCGTGGGGATCGACGATCGTTCGGTGCTCAAACAGACCGTACGCCTGCTCCAGGACGGTGTGCCCCTGACGGTGGACGTCGATTACTTCTTCCAGTACGACGCCACGAATGACGTCATCCATCTGTTCCCCGCCCCGGGCATCTGGCCCAACGGCCATATGTACGAGATCTATTTGGATAACAACGACGACAGCGATCCGGCCAACCCGGACTCGGTCTTCGCCAGCGCCGCGGCCATCAAGGACCTGGCCAACAATCCCCTCCAGCCGAACCGGCCGGACGGGACGACCAAGTTCGTCATCTCGTTGGCCGGCCTGGACTTCGGCGATGCGCCCGATCCGCCCTACCCGTCGCTGGAGGACTCCGACGGGGCGCGACACCTGATCACCAGCGGCCTGTACCTGGGCGGCGGTGTGACGGGGGACACGGACGCCAGGCACAACAGCGACGCTTCCGGCGACCTGTTGGACGACGGCGTCCAGTTCGCCTCGGGCCTGAAGCTGGGAGCCAACATCGACGTCACGGTCGTCGCAGCGGTCGCCGGATCGCCCTTCGACGGCACGGCCGTGGCCGACGGGATCCTCAACGCCTGGATCGATTTCAACAAGGACGGCGACTGGGACGACGGCGGCATCGACGACTTGGGCAACGCCTGGAGCGAGCACGTGGTCGTGGATCGCACGCTGATCAGCCGGGGTGGGACAACCCTGACCGTCACGGACACCTTCGCCATCTACGTGCCCGACCTGCGCAACACGGTGCCCGACCAGCTGGGCAACACCTTCGCCCGTTTCCGTTACTCGAGCCAGGCGGGGATCGCCGCTACGGGCGAAGCGCCGGATGGCGAGGTGGAGGACTACCAGGTGCGGATGATCGAGTTCTTCGAGGACTTCGGCGACGCGCCCGATTCGTACCACACCTTGGCCGCCAGCAACGGCCCGCGCCACAAAGTGGCCGATGCCGGCAGCCGCACCATCTACCTGGGTGCCCAGGTGGACATGGACCAGGACGGCCAACCGACCCTGAACGCCGACGGCGACGACACGGCCGGCCTGGACGACGAGGACGGCGTGGTCTTCCTCGATCCACTGGCACCGGGCCAGACGGTGGAGATCGAGGTGACCGTCGGTTCGGACCTGGCCAACCCGCCCGGCGGGCTGCTCAACGCATGGGTCGACTTCAACCGCGACGGGGCGTTCGACGATCCCGGCGAGCAGATCTTCACGGACCTGCCGCTGGCCGTCCAGGCCTCGCCGCATCTGCTCAGCTTCAACGTCCCCGAGTTGGCGCCCGCCGGCCCAGCGCAGGAAGGGCCCACGTACGCCCGCTTCCGGATCAGCGCCGCCGGCCAAACAGGTCTGTCCTACGACGGTGTCTTGGCCAGCGGCGAGAGCCCCGACGGGGAGGTGGAAGATTACGCCCAGCCCTTGATTGCTTCGCCGGATGATTACGGCGACGCGCCCGATTCGTACCACACGCTGGCCGCCAGCAACGGCCCGCGGCACCGCTACGACCGCAAGTTCCACCTGGGGACCCAGTCCGATTTCGAGTTCGACGCCCAGATCGATCCGGACAACGTGGCGCAAGGCGACGATACCCTGGACGGTGTGGACGACGAAGACGGCGTGGAGATCATCGGGGCGGTGGGCAACGGCAACCTCCGCGCCGGTCTGGAGAACCCGATCCGCATCACGGTCACCAACCTGGAGGACCGACCTGCCTATCTCTACGCTTGGATCGATTACGACGGCAGCGGCACCTTTGATGCGGTGAACGCCTTCGGTGACAGCGAGGAAGTGGTGTTCAACGAAGTGGCGCCCGACACCCCGCTGCCGCTGGACTCGGCCTACGATCCGGACGGCGACCATGTCTACGAGTACGTGTTGACGATCCCCGTGCCGCGCGTCGACGTGTCCCG
>DQVB01000261.1 GCA_015661985.1 Planctomycetota bacterium
ATCCGCTCGGCCGGCCGGTGCGCCTCGGCCCGTATAGCCTGGGGCGTTACAGTCCGAGTGCGTCATCATGCGTGCATAGCGCGCAGATAGTGTGGGTTTCCTGACTGTTGATGTTCCTTTTGGTTGTGGAGCAGGCGAGGACGCGTGCTCTACGTCAGGGCTTTCGATCGACAACCCCAATCACCTCGAGCGTTGCCATGCCTCACTTCCTGCCGAAGTTCGCCCTTGCAGCTGTCCTGGTTCTTGCAGGTTCTGTGTGCACTCGTGGCCAGGAGTGGCCGCGTTTCCGTGGCCCCAATGGAAGCGGTGTGAGCCAGGCCACGACGATTCCCGTCCAATGGACCTCGGCCGATTACCGATGGCGAGTGTCGTTGCCCGGGGTCGGGTATTCTTCGCCGGTTGTGGCGGGCAACCGGATCTTTGTCTCCAGTGCGTTGGAGGAGGACGGCACCCAGATCATCAGCTGCCTGAGCACTTCGGGCGGCAGCCTGCTCTGGAAGCGTACCTTCCCGGGGAAGACCTATCCGAAGCATCCGTTCAACTTGTACGCTTCATCTACTCCCGCGCTGGATGAACAGAACGTCTACATGACATGGGCGACGCCCGAGCGGTACACGCTGGTGGCGCTGGACCAATCCACCGGGCGGCTCCAGTGGCAGCGCGACCTGGGGCCTTTTGTTTCCCAGCACGGCTTCGGAGCGTCGCCCATTGTGTTCGACCAGCTGGTGATCGTGCCCAACGAACAGGATGGCCCGTCCAGCGTGATCGCCGTGGAGCGCCGGACTGGACAGACCCGCTGGATCGCACCCCGGCGTACGGAAAAAGCCGCCTTTTCCACGCCCTGCATCTATCGGCCCAAAGTCGGCCGCCCTCAGTTGATCCTCACCAGTTGGGCCCACGGCATCAGCAGCTTGGATCCGGCCACGGGGCACGTGAACTGGGAGCTGCCCATTTTCCGCTATCGAGTGGTCGGGTCGCCGGCCCTGGTCGGCCATTTGCTGGTCGCCTCGTGCGGCTCAGGAGGCGCCGGCAAGCAGACTGTTGTGGTGCGGCCGGGCAACCCGGCTGACGGGACCCAACCGGAGGTGGCCTACGAGGTCAAGGGATCGCTGCCCTACGTGCCCACGCCGATCGCCCATGGGGCTGTGCTCTTCCTCTGGTATGATGGGGGCGTGGTGACATGCCTGGACGGCCCCACGGGCCGCATTTTCTGGCGCCGGCGGATCGGGGGCGACTACTTCGGCTCGCCCGTGCGCGTGCGCGATCGACTCTATTGCATCTCGCGAGAAGGAGAAATGGTCGTCCTCGCGGCCAGCAGGACGTTCGACCTCCTGGCCCGCATCGACCTCGAGGAACGCTCCCACAGCACGCCTGCGGTGGCCGGTGGCGTGATGTATCTGCGCACCGAATCCCATCTGATGGCCATCGGCGGCTCGGACCCCTCGGGTTCCGCTGACCGGCGCGAAGATGACCGCAGGGCAGATCGCGCTACAGCCCGGTAGGTATGCATCACGCACCACATCGGGGCCATAGTCCGTAGGCGTCGTCTCGCCGGGCGGTGTCCACCCAGCTCTTTTGTCCTCCCCGGCCTGGGGAAGGTATGCGCGTACACCCGGCCCGGAGTTTCCCCACGGCGGTCCGGTAACGCCGTGCGCCGCAATCATCGGCTACCTTGTCCGCCGCAAGACCTTTCCCGCGGCAGCCTTCGTCGCCGTCGAAGTTCTCAGCGAAGCCATCCCCGACGGCGGCCGGCCCCCAGGAAGGGATGCAACGGACCACTATGCCCCCGGCTTGCACACGTGTTCAGAAGGCGGTCCAGGGCGTCGAGCGGGACGCGCAGCAGCTCCGTCTCTTTCTTGTTCCGCGAAAACGCGATCAGCAGATGCCCATCATGTTCGATAACGTGCGGATACTGCAACGTGGCAATCCCCGTTTGGAACTTCTTCCGGAGTCCGGCGGAAGAGACCGCTTCGTCCTTCGGCGGGGATGGCACGGCCAGAAGCGCCAGGCGAGTGAACGTGCGTCCATCCCGGCTCATCGCCACGTGCAATTGGCGCCGCCCGGCACGTGGATTCGCGTTCAAGACCAGCACGCGATAGCCGCGGCTGGTTTCCATCGAGAACAGCTTGCTCGTCGCGTTGGGAAAGTTCGTCATGACGGGCTTGCTCCAACTCCGTCCCAGGTCGGGCGAAGTTGAATGGAAAAGCCGCTCCGAGCCGCCGTTGTCGCGGAAGAGCGCAAACAGCGTTTTGTTATCGGACAGCGTCCAGAAGATTGGTTCATCGGGCCGGAAGCCAGGCACCTGGTCTGCGCCAACGACAGGGAACGCTTGCCAATCATCCAGCGCTCTGCGTCCGCCGATCAGCACCGAGACGTTGAATCGCGCGTCGCGCCGGGTCAGAATCCAATCGCCTGACGGGAGCTTCTGCGGGGGGAAGTTGTTGATCGCGTCGTCGTAGACTTTCTGTTCGAAGCGCCACAGACCGCTCCGGTCGTCCCAGGCATACGCCCACAATTCCAACTCTTTGTCGGCCCCAAAGGCACCTTTGCCCTTGAAATGAGCTACAAGCGCCAACAGCTGGCCGTGGCGTACCCAGAGCCCGCGGGCTATGAATGCGTAGGGCGCCGGGGGAGTGCCGGTCACAGGCTTCGGCTCGCTCCATGTCAAACCATCATCGCTCGTCGCGTAGCGCACTTCTTGCGTCGGTTCGTCCTCAATCGGTGGCCCATCACTCCAAATGCACCAGAATCGCCCGCCGTAGTAAGCCAGATAATTGTGCAACTGGAATCTGAGGTCATGCAAATCGGCCCTCGCCCTGCCGGACGATACCGCGCTGAGCATGGCTCGGCTGATGACGGTGTGGACGCCCTGAATCCTGGGCAAATCGGCGTAGTCGATCTTCCCTGGATCGGTCCCCGCCCCAGGGAGGTTCAGGATTTCCACCGGGGGCGAATGCGGCCCGGCGCCGGGGGCGAGGGGAGCCAGCACCAGTACGCCGAGAGCCGCGCACAACGGACTGAAACGACCCGTCACGACGATCAATACCGGTGCCAACGCCGCGATCAACGTGTTTCTGCGCATCCGGCTAAGTCCCATCGAATGGACACAAGGCCTGTTCCATCCGGCGGCCGTAATGACTGGCTGCCGGCTCTGAGATTGCGTGGTCCTGCGGCCCCGGGGGCATGCCGCCAGGCCGGGTTGACCATGCGCCAACCTCTGGAAACTGTACCCTGGCCACCGGGCAAATGACAACTCCCGCGACGATGCAATCTCCACAGGAGAGACTGAGCCCTGCACGGGTAACCGTTCAAAGGTTGCAGACAGCCGCAAGTGTTGCTGTTTGTCCGCCGTTCGGACACCAACCGCTATTGGCGGCGAAGCGGCGCGAGCCGACCAGATGGCCAGGCGACAAAGGCCGGGGAATCCGGTTTCGGGCAGGGTATTTCTTGGGGGCCAGCATCGTGGATGATCACTATGGAGCCACGTCACCATAACGTGACCGTTTCGGCTGTTGTGGTGCGGGCGTCCCGCCTGCAATTCCCACCAGCCGAGACGCCTGCACCACAAAGCTTCGGTCAACTCGTTCCTTCGGTTCGCTCGTTGGCCGAGCGACCGAAGTCCCGGCAGGGGCTGTGTTTGCTCGTTCCAGCCTACGAGGTCATGAACAATGCGGGCTAAACGACCATCCGCTCCCC
>DQVB01000559.1 GCA_015661985.1 Planctomycetota bacterium
CCGGGGTTCGTCTTCGCACCAGCGCAGCACTACGGTGTACCGCGTGGGGCGTCCCCGGGGGGCGGGCTTTGGAGGAACTGGTGGCGCTTCCACCGGACCACCTCGCGGATGGTCTCTTTCAGTCCGTAACGAGGTTGGAAGTGGATCGTCGAGCGGAGCCGGGTCAGGTCGGGCACGCGGCGGCGGCAATCTTCGAAATCCTCAGAATAGGCTTCGGCATAGCTCTGGAAGCGGATCTCCAGCGGCCCGCCGACAGCGGCGATCACCTCTCGGGCCAACTCCAGGATGCTGACCGGCTGGTCACTGCCGATGTTGAACACCTGGCCGACGGCGCGGGGTGTGTCCATCAGTGCCAGTACGGCGCGGATCACATCGCTCACGTGGGCAAAACATCGCACCTGGCGGCCGTCGTCGTGCACCACCAACGGCCCGCCTTTGAGGGCGGCTTCAACGAAGCGAGGCAGCACCATCCCGTACGCCCCGGTCTGGCGGGGTCCCACAACGTTAAAGAATCGCCCCACAACGACCGGCAGGCCCTGTTCGCGGCAATAGGCCAACGCCAGGAATTCATCGATGGCCTTGGAGACTCCGTAGGACCAGCGGGGCCGGGTGGTTGGCCCGAAAACCAAATCCTCCTCTTCGTGCCACTGGGGCTTCGGATTCTTCCCGTACACTTCACTGGTGCTGGCCAAAAACAGCTTCACCCGATGCCCCCCCGCGTGCCGCTGGGCCAATTCCTCCAGGAGCAGTTCCGTCGGATAGATGTTCGTCTCGATCGTTCGCACAGGGCTGGAAGCGATCAAGGCCACGCCGACAGCGGCGGCCATGTGGTAGACCTCGTCGGCATCGGCCAGCAGGGAACGGATCAAAGGACGATCGGCCACCGAACCTTTCGTATAGCTGAGATCAGGGTGATCGAGCACGCCGGAGAGGTTCTGGATTGTGCCGGTCGATTCATCGTCCACCACGCTCACTCGGTCTCCGCGTGCCAGCAGAGCTTCGGCCAGATGGCTCCCTATGAATCCCGCTCCGCCGGTTACTACGCAGTGTTTCATCAAGTCTCCTGTCAGTAAGGAGCCGTGTCAGAATAACGCGACCGTTTCGGCTGTTGTGGTGCGGGCGTCTCACCTGCAATCCCCAGCAGCCGAGACGGCTGCACCGCAGTGCTTCGGTCCACTTGTTCTGTTACGCCTCGGAAGCAGTGAACGGCGACAGGGCTCTTCGGACCGCCCCCAACCCCCACTGGCTCGGCATTGTGCCATACGAGGCCGGACAGCGCCAAGCGGGATTGGACTTCCGGCAAAGGGTTCGGGTGCTGGTTTCAGCGGCTTGCCAGCCGCGGCGGGGCCGACATGGCGGCTTGCCGCGCCGGCCGAAGCGGCCTATTCTGGAGTCGTGGGAGATGCGGCCCGAGGCCACACGTGTGGCTGTGCAAAGGGGCTCGAATCTGGTTTGGTCCGAGGTGCCACGCCGTGAAAGGCATTCGCACAGGCAGAACGAGAAAGGCGGTGGCGGTTGCTGCGCTGGGCGGGCTGATTGTCCTGGGCTTGGTGGTTTGGCGCCCGGCACTGGTGGCTTGGCATCATGGCCAGGCCCGCCGATGGCTCGAACGGCGCGAGGACCGCCAGGCGTTGGAATCGCTCCAAGCTGCCCTGCGATTGAACCCTGAGGACGCGGAGACCCATTTCCTGTTGGCCCGTGTCTACCGCAGGCTGGGAGAATTGGACAGGGTGCCCATGTTGTTGCGGCGCGCTGGCCGATTGGGAGGAGACCGGCAGCGAGCAGACCGGGAAATGTGGCTGCTCATGGCGCGGCTAGGCCGTCTGCGGGAGGCGGAGCCCCATCTGGCGGAGCTGTTGACCGACCCGCGCGACGAGGGCATGGACATTTGCGAAGCCTATGTGCAAGGCTATTTCGCCAACTTACGGATTCGGGAAGCCATGCAACTGCTGGAAGCCTGGCAAAAGGACTTCCCCCACGACCCCCAATCACATTTCATGCGCGGCTTCCTCATGCAGGGCTTGGGGCGGTGGCGCGACGCGGAACAGGCCTATCGCCAAGGCCTGGAGCTGGACCCGGGGAACGTGGCCATGCGGTGTGCCTTGGGCGAAGTCATGGTGGAGATGGGCCGCTTCACCGAAGCGCAGAAGGTGTTCCAGGAGTGCCGGAAACAGCAGCCCGACAACCCCCGAGTGCTGTACGCACTGGCCGGCTGCCTTTATCGCCAGGGGACGACGGAGCGGGCCCGCGAAGTCCTGGAAGAACTTCTGGCCCAAGCCCCCGAACATTTCGAGGGGCGGCGCCTGATGGGCGAGATTCAACTTGCCCTGGGCAACTTCCAAGCGGCTGTGGAGCACCTCCGGTTGGCCATCGAACAACGGTCGTACGATACGACGACCCACAACGCGTTGGGCCAATCGTTGCGGGCCTTGGGCAAAACCGAAGAGGCCCAGGCCCATTTCGACTATGTGGCTCGCGCGGAAGCGTCGCTCCAGCGGATGGAGCGACAGCTGCAACTGGTCGTGGAACGCCCGACGGACACGCAGCTTCGGTATGAGATCGGCATGACGCTCCTGCAATACGGCTCACCTCACGACGGCGCCAAATGGCTCCGCTCAATCCTGGAGCTGGATCCCGGTCATCGGCCTGCTCGCGAGGCCTTGGCGGCCTATTACGAGGCGTGCGGCGATCCGCAGCAGGCCGCTTACCACAGGCAACTGGCTGCCTCTCAAGCTCCTGGTACCTCCCATGCAGTGCCCACGTCCCAGTAGGAAGTGGCTGCTTGTGCCCCTGTTGGCCTGTGTTGCCGCCGGCGCGGGCCTGGTGTGGCTGCGCGGGTCGGGTTCAAGTGCCCCCAGGCCCCACGGGCTGCCCGCTCCCGGTCCGAGCCCGCCGC
>DQVB01000098.1 GCA_015661985.1 Planctomycetota bacterium
CGGGCTGGGCGGGGACAGCTGCCGGGCCTCCCGGCGCCGCTGTCAACGGCTGGACGGTCCGCCCCGTACGGGCTGGCCCGTCGAGCGGAGCCAGCCCGATCTCTTCTTCCTCCTCCTCGGCCGTCGAAGCCTCCAAGGGGGTGAGCGTTTCGTCCGTGCCCCCGGCTGCGGCCCGCAGTTCATCCAACAGCCCTGCCTCGGCCCCGCCGGGCTCGGCCGGTGCCTCGTCGTCCAGCAGGATCAGCTCTTCGTCACCCTCGCCCCCTTCCGGATCGTCCAGCAGGATGAGCTCTTCCCCGGCTCCTCCCTCGCCCCCGGCGTCGGATACGGACTGTTGGGCCGCTTCGGTCTGCTGGGCGGCCACAGCCAGAAGCCGCTTGGCCAACGGCGGAGTGAGGTAGCCTTTCTTGATCAACAGCCGAGCCACTGATTCGGCAGCTGCCGGCTTGCCCGCTTGAGCAATCTGGGCCCGCAGTTTGTCCGCGTTCTTCTTGGACAACAAATCGCGGGCCTCGAGCAGATCCAAAAAACGCTCCGCCGAAATCATGGGCGTCTCGTACCAACAGGTTCCTGGCTAGTAGTCGTCTTCGCTCACCGTGGCCAGCCGGATGTCTTCGATGCCGACGGCATTCCCCGCGTCCAGGGCCATGACCACTTTTTCATGCAAAGCCTCTTCGTCGGCAAAGACCATCAGGCTGCTCCGCTGCTCGCGATACTCCCGCAACAGCGCCAACAGCTCCTGCTCGCTGGGCGCTTCGCGATCTTCCACGAAAATGGAATTGTCCGGTTTCACCTCGACGATGATGTAATCGTCGTCCTGCTCGATCTCTTCGCGCGTGCGGGCCTGGGTCGATTCCTCCTCCTGCTGCGGCGCAGGTACTTCGATCGCTTTCTGCAGATGGAAGGCCGCGGTGACCATGAAGAAGATCAACAGCAGGAAGGTGACGTCGACCATGGGCGTCATGTCGAGGCCTTCGTCTTTCGCCCGATAGCCGCCGAAGCGCAACGCCTGCTGCGGCTCCGCATCGATCTGTTCCGCAGCCGGCTCCTCGGGCCCGGCTCGGGCGCCGCCCGGTACCACCAGCTTCGCCGCGCACCGCGGACACTTCACATTGGCGCCGGCGTAGCGGTCATCAGCCCTCAGCTTCCGACCGCAATCGGTACACACGAACCGGATCGTCATCTCCCTAGGTTGCCTCTCTACCAGACTTCACCCGCCCCTCCCGCACCGGCCTTCGGGCCGTGGCCACTGCCTCACTCTACTTCCAACACGGCCACGTGCAGCCGAACGCCTTCCACCTGGCCCACCGCCGAAGCCACACGGGCCACGTCACGATGCTTCACCTCGCGGGCCGCCTTGATGATCACGTTCGTTTTTCCCTGTGTCACTCCCCGTTCCACTTCGTCGCGGATCCTCTCCTCCTGCAAATCCAGGTCGCCCGGCAGCCGCTCGCCCATCGCTTCGCCCACGTACACCGCCGCAGGGGCCTTGTCGCCGGACGATTCGATCGAAAACACCACGGCGTTCTGCTCACTCACCCCTTTGCCGTACCGGGCCGGCGGCAGATCGACGCCCATCTGCGAAGCCGCCGTGGCGCAGACGATGAAAAAGATGAGCAGCAGGAACACGATGTCGATCATGGGCGTGATGTCCATCTCCACATCCGGCTCGATCCGCCGGCGAGGCAGAACGGGCCCCGCCCGTTCCTCGTCCGGCCCTGCCGCTTCGCGAATCTGGTCCATGGCCATCCGCTTCTCCGCCGCAATTAACTCGACTCGACCGCCTCGGCCGGCTCGCGGCCTCTCGGCGTCTCAGCCGGCCGGGCCGACACCGTACGCAGCATCTCCAACAACCGCGCGATCCCGGCGCCCACGAGGTCCTCCATACGCCGAATCCGCACATTGATGCTCGCTGTGCACAGCACCAGCGGAATGGCGATGGCCAGACCGATGGCCGTGGTGATCAGCGCCAGACTGATGTCGTCGGCCAATTGTGACGGGTCGACCCTTTCCCCGACCGCCAGTTGGCTGAAGGCACCCATCATCCCCATCACGGTTCCCAACAGTCCCAGCATGGGCGCGCTTTTGATGACCGTGTAGACCCAGCTGAGGCGATACTCCAGATCGGCCAACACGTCGCGCTGGAAACGGTCGGCCAAGAGCGTTCGCATTTTGGCCAGTCCCAGTTTGCGGTTGGCCAACGCCAACAGCGCCAAAGCCGGTACCGCTCGTGGATCCCCCTCACATAACTCCTCCACAGCAGCATAGTCGCCCGCCTGAAGCCCCTGCTCCAACTCGTCCAGGAACTCCTCCTGCTCTTCCTCGTTGCGGAATCGACTCTGCGCCACCCGCCGCCAAATCATGATCACCAGGAAAGCGCCCCATAAGGCGATCAATCCCAGGGCACAGTAGATCACCGTTCCCACGATTCTGGTGACAACCGTCAGGTCAATACCCATGGCTCAACGACCTGCTTCCAAAAAAGAAAACGGATAGTCGCCTCGCGGTATCCCTTACCCGGGCTTCTCCCGGAAAACCCCGCTTACCTTCGAAACACCTGGTCTATCACATAAAAGACGTACCCCTGGCCCTGGCGGCGGACACCGAAATACGTGGCCCGTACGTCGCGGTACTCGGAGCCCGCCTTGGCCCTCTCTAACCGTTGGAGCATCGCCTCCACCTCCGGCTCCAGGAACTTCACGATGATCCGTCCCTGGTGGTCGATGCGCGCCTTGTCCAACAACTGGCGATCAAACCGCTCCATATCGCCCCGGCTCCACACCAAGTAATACCGATTCTCCTGGCGGGTCGTGCCCGAACGGCGCTCGGGCCGGCCCTGCGACAGGTTCCGAGCATATTCGATGCGTCCGCCGGGCATCAGTACCCCCAGCTCGATGTGGAAATAGTCCAGCTGCGCTGCGCACTCGCGTAGCGTTGTGTCCGAAAAACGGATC
>DQVB01000035.1 GCA_015661985.1 Planctomycetota bacterium
CCCAATTCCCTCGACCGGATGCGTTTTTAGAAAAATTGACGCATCCTGTCAAGGGATGGTACGCGCGCACCACGGTCAACAGTGCCATTCGGGCCTGGAGGCGTATCCGACTCGTGGTGCTGCAGCCCACGCTGGCCGGTGTGCCACACCGGCGCGGACCCTGACAGAAGTCACTCGTCGGCGCGCCGCGGCCGCTGCGATTCAGCGAACCTGTTCGACCAGCCGTTCGACGCAGGCGGTGATCCGGTCCTCGACGTCCGGAGTCCAGCGCATGGCAGGCAGCCCGTATTCGCCGAGATAGCCGCCCTCGTAGCCGCCTTCTTCCCAGACACGGCGCGACGGAATGTAGGCCGTAAGATCGTGGGTGAAGCCGTTGGTCCAGGTGGTGGGGCCGAACATTTTCATTGCCTTCAGCGAGTAGTCGACCACGGGTTCGCCGCCCATGCTGATCCAGAGCTGGCGTCCGCCGAGGTTCCAGACCTGAACTGCGTACGGATAGCTGGTGGGGAACGTCTCACCAGCCTCGAGTCGCTTCAGCATGCGCTTGGCCCAGCGCTGATAATGGGCGTTCTTGTTGGGAAAGTTCTTCAAATCCTCAGCCGTCATTACCCTTTCGAAGGGCAACGGGACGAAGGCGAAGGCCGTTTTCAGCGTCGGAGCCACCGGGCGCATCGGCTGGTTCAGCGCCTCTTGCACGGCGGTGGCTAGCTTGAGGCCGTTCTTGCGAGCCAGCTCGATCGTGCCACGGGGCATGGCTCCCTGGTCGCCGCCACAGGCCTGGTAGAACATCGCTTGCACGCCCGGGTACCTTTCTTCCAGGGCGATCTGGGCGAAACCTGCATAGTCCCCCGACCACTGATAGAGGGCGAGCATGGAGGTGTGGCAGGCGTAACCGAAAACGAGTGCTTTCAGGCGCCCGTCCCGCCCTCGCACGACCAGGAGCGGCACGCGATGATCGACGGGCCCCTTAAGGGGCTCGCCGCTGGCCAACAGCTCGTCGATCCGGCTCTCCCTGTTGTTGCGTCGGTTGACGCCGAAATCGGCAGTCCCCTGGGTCGCCCACACCGTTACCGGTTCCATGCGCGCCGCCGCGTCACAGACATGCTCGACCACGCTTTGCTCCAGCGCGAGCGTGTACCGCGTCACGCGCTCGCGGGCCGCTTCATCCCACGGGTAATAATCCTGCAGGCACTCCCGCAGCGCCGGGCCGCTGTGGGTGTGGGAATATGTGAACTTGATCTGCGCCCGCGTCAAGCCGCATCGCCGCTTCAGTTCCTTGCAGACCGTCTCGTAGGTTGTCTTCGAAATCCCGCACAGGTCGCTGGTCACGATCAGCCCACGATGGCCGTCGGCGGCTTCGAGCATCAGAATCTTGATCCACAAGTCATGCAGCTTGCCTTCTGCCGGCCGATGGCGTGCCGCAAACCCGGCCATCCACAGCGGCTCACGCGGCGTGATGTTGATCCGAACCATTCCCGCCTTCCATAGCGGCGTCTCTGCCGCAACCAACACAGCGGAGAACATACTCAGCAGCATCGTCGCTGCAGGGAAAAACCGTCGATCCATGGTGTTCATCCTCCTCTTCATGCGATCTCGGCCAACGGCCGTTCGATGTCACGAATCAGGCGTTGTCACTCGGCCTCGACCCAGCCGATGCAGTGCGGGCCGGTATGTTCGAGGGCGAGGATCGAGCCGCGGACGACCGCCGCATGGGCCACCGAGAGCCGCCTGCCCGAGGGTATCGTGCTGCCGGCGCACTCTGAGTCAGACTCGCCCATTGGCTTACGCCACGTCACCCCATCACCCGGCGCAGGACCGTTGTGGTCTCGGTCACGATCTGGTCCAGAGCGTCCGGCGGGAGCTTGGACCACGTCGACGTGTTCACCTCGTGGCCGCGGCGGCCTTCCGGATACTCGAAGGCGCGCCGCGTCGGGATGTAACCGACGTACTGATTCACGCAATGAGCGACGATGGTTCGCTGCGCCGGCGAGGCCTGCTTGATGGCCAGCTGGCCCTCGACGAACGGCTCGCCCGGCCAGCCGACGATGGCCACATTTCCAATGCGAAACGCTTGAATCTCGTAGCGGAACTGCTTTTCCCGTTGACGCTGAAGTTCGACGCACACCAACATGGCCGCTCGGAACCAGCGCCCGTCGATCCGCGTCTGCTGCTTGTCGGCCCACTGCACCTCGGGGTGGCGGCGGAGCCATGCGCGGGCCTCGGCCATCCGTTCCGGATCGATTCTGCGGAAGGGCCATTCGAGCGTCTGGGAACAATAATCCACGATGGGCGGGCCCGCCGAATGCAAATGCCCTTTGGCACGGAGCAGATTGGCGGTGGTTTCGGCCAGTGTTTTGCCGATCCGTTCGTGGTCGTCCTTGTGGTTCGGATCGAACGGGTCCCACGGATTGATGTTTCCGCAGCAGCCGTTGACGACGACAGGCAAACATTGGCTGCCGGCGATCGGTTCCATCGCACGGCACCAGGCCCCGGGCCAGTCGGCCGAGATCACACCTCGGGCCATCGTGCAGACCGGATGGCAGGTGTGGTGCAGAAGCAGCGACCGGACACGGCCGTCCTCGCCGCGAACGACCAAAGCGGCGACCTCGGGATCGATCGGTCCTTCCAAGTGCGACATTCGGACGGGGCCCAGCGGTTGGGGCCATTGGCGAGGCGGCATGAATACGCCGGAGCCGTCCACCGTGACCGCGCGGCGATTGAACGCCACACGCCCTTCGATGGCCCGGCCGTGGGTCACGGTCGCCGGTTGCAGATCCGCGTCGGCTTTGCGGATCGCCTCCACGGTGCGTGGGATCGCCTGTTCTTCGAAGCGCTCATCCCGGCTGCGCAGCCATTCGGCCGAAGCGGGCCGAAGCGGAAAATCCGGGTCGAGATGAAAGGCTCCCAGTGACGGGGCCGCATGCGTTTGAGTCGCGTGGACCATGACCGCAGCTGGGTCGAAGCCCATGTCTTTCGCTGCTTGACGAATCCGGTCCGCGCATTGTTTCGTGATAATGATCACGTCGACCGAAACAAAGCACACCTTTTTCCGGCCGTCGCTGAATACGATGGCCTTTGCGTGGAGCGGATCGAGCACGCGCTGGGCGAAGCGCTTGACGCCCGCGCCTTCGATCCGGGCCTCATGTTCCGGCGTGATGTCCACGCTCGCCACGCCGCAGAGCAGTCGCGGCCCGTCCCCTTCCGCTCCCTTCTCCGCTGCTCCCGCCTCCCCCAGGGCTCCACCTGCCAACCACGTCGCAGCCGTCGGCCCCGAGGCCAACAGCTGACACATCTGCCGTCGAGTCAATCGGTTCCTGCTCATGGTGCTTTCCTCCACGCAGAGTCCGGCAGCCACCAGACCACGGGTCCGGCGCTTTGCGAACCGCCACTCGCCACCTACTGCGCAGCGAGCAGTTCCGTTACGGTCACGATAATGCGCTGTTCGGCCGCGGGGGACAAGCGGGTGGGCTTGTCGTACGTATTCATCGACTCGTCCACCTCATACCCCCCTCGCGGATTACGCGCGCCGAAGCGATGTAGCACGGCGCGTCATTGGCGTACGCCGTGACCCAGGTCCGATCCGCCTCCAGTTGCCGCTTCAACCGCAAAGCGTAGTCTACCACGACCTCCCCGGCCAGGAACACCATGGTCAGCTCGTCCCCGAATCGCCACGTTTGGACCGGGTACGCAAACGAACGAGGCAGTTGCTCTCCGCGATCGAGCCGGGCTAGCAGCACACGGGCGTAGTAGGCTGTCCGTTTCGGTCCTTTCAGTCGGCCTTCCAGCTCAGTCCGGTCCGGCACGTGGTCCAGCGGCAATTCGATCCGGCGGAACCGGCACACGGGCGGCATGCGGATCGGCTGCAGCGTCGTAGCGAGCAGCCGTTCCACTTCATCGGCCACGGCTCGGCCGTGCCGATCGACCATTTCCGAACCGCTCGTAGCGCCGCGCGGCTGGGGATTGGCGTCGGCGCCGCAACCGACGGCCCCTGCGATTCGGCGTGTTGACAGCGTCGTGCTTCAGATGCCGTATTCGTGGCGGAAGCGTTCGATATCTTCCGAACGGCCCATGACGATGACACTACCACCCCCTTCGAACACGGTGTTCGCGTCCGGGTTGAACTCCAAGGTCTGGTTGGGACGACGGATGGCCACGATGAGCAGCCCATGGCGACTTCGTGGTTCGGTTTCCCGTACGGTCCGGCCCACCAGCGGGCAGTCGGGCGGGATCGTCAGCTCATCGATCGTCACTTCGGCCACGTTGCGGCCGGCGGCCAATTCGACCAGCTCCACGGTCGAGGGACGTGTGATCATGGCGGCCATGCGCATGGCCCCCGCAGCGGCGGGAAGGACCACGCGGTCGGCTCCAGCCTGGATGAGTTTCTTTTCCGTCGAGCGGTACTCGGCCCGGGCGATGATCTGCACTTGGCTGTTCAAATTGCGGGCCGTCAGCGTGATGAACAGGTTGTCGGCATCCTTGGGCAGGGTGGTGACCAGCGCTTTGGCCCGCTCGAGTCCCAGGTCCTGGAGGACCTGTTCCTCGGTGGCGTCGTCGTGGATGGCCAGGTAGTTCAGGGTGGTGGCCTCGGCCACACGTGCCGGATCGTTGTCCACGACCACAAAGACCTGCTTGACGCGCCGGAGTTCAGCGGCCAACGTTTCGCCCATTCGGCCGAAGCCGCAGAGGATCACATGGCCGCTGAGTTGTCGGATCTCGCGGGTAATGCGCCGCAGCCCCAGCGCGCGGTTGATTTCCCCTTCGGTCATCATTTGCACGAGTCCTCCCAGGATGTACAGGACGGTTGAGGCGCCGAAGATGATCAGGGCCATGGTAAACACCTTCAACGGCGGGGTCATCACACCGCCCACGTCATCGCGGAAACCCACAGTGAACAGCGTGATGATGGCCATGTAGGTGGCATCAAGGAGATTCCATCCGGCCACGCGGTAGCCCAGCACGGCCACCAGGAAGATGGAGGCCAGAATGGCCAGCCCCCTGCGGAGGCGCCTCAGGGGCGAGTTCATGTGCGGTAGTCGCTATTGATACGGATGTATTCAGCGGTCAGGTCCGAAGTCCAAAAGCGTCCCCGGGCATCGCCTTCGGCCAATTCCAGGCGAATGGACGTTTCGCGATTCTTCTGCATCGATTGGGAGACTTGCCGCTCATCGAACACCGCCGGCTGGCCATCCTCGTAGAGCAATACTCCGTTCAAGTACAAGCGCAGGTGCCGGGGGTCCAGCGGCACGCCGGCATATCCAACGGCTGAGACGATACGACCCCAGTTGGGATCGTTGCCCGCGACGGCCGTCTTCACCAGAGGGCTGTTGGCCACGGTGCGAGCGATCTGTTTGGCCGAGGCGTGATCCCGGCAGCCGGCTACTTCGATGGTAATCAGGTGCGAAGCCCCTTCGCCGTCACTGGGGATAGCCCGGGCCAATTCCTCGCAGACTTCTCCCAGGGCCCGCTGGAAGAGCGACAGCTCCTCGCCGGCCAGCGGACCGCCGCCCGCCGTTCCGCTGGCCAACAGAAGCACCGAATCGTTCGTGCTCGTGTGCCCCTCCACGCTGATGCAGTTGAACGTCCGCTCGACGCACCGGCTCAGGCTCTCTTGGGCGGCGCCCTTGTCCAGCGCGGCGTCGGTCATGAGGATGGCCAGCATGGTGGCCATGTTCGGGCCGATCATCCCCGCCCCCTTGGCCATGCCGGTGATCTGGATCCGGCGGCTATCCAACCGGACGCGCCGCCCGGCCAACTTGTGGGTCGAGTCGGTGGTCATCAGCCCCTTGGCCGCGTTGACCAGGGCCTGGTCGTCCGAACCCAACTGGTCGGCGGCCGCTCGGATCCCTTGGGCGATCTTCTCCATAGGCAGATAGGCCCCGATGATGCCCGTGGAGAGCACCAGGGCCTGGTCCGGCTCGGCCCCACAGGCCTGCGCAGCCCAGCGGGCCATCTGTTCGGCGTCGGTCATGCCTCGCGGGCCCGTGCACGCGTTGGCGTTGCCCGAATTGGCCACCACCACCCGGATCCGCTCGCTGGGCGTCCGCCCCCGATCCAACGCCACCGGGGCAGCATGGATCAAGTTCTGCGTGTACACCCCGGCCGCCACCGCTGGCCGGTCACAGACCACCAGCGTCAGATCCCGCTTCCGCGGGTCCTGCTTGATCCCGCAATGAACCCCCGCCACCTGAAACCCGCCGGGCACACTCAAACTCGTTTCCGTCACAGGCCCATGGTCTCCGGATAGCCGTACATGATGTTGAAGTTCTGTACCGCTGCCCCGGAAGCCCCCTTCAGAAGGTTATCCAAGCAGCTGATCGTCAGCACGCGGCCGCGTACCATCCGCGCGGTGATGTCGCAGAAATTGGTGCCCAGCGAATCCTTGGTGCCCGGCAGATGGTCCACCACACGGACGAAGGGCTCGTCGGCGTAGAATTCCCGCAACGCACCGAGTACCTTTTCTTCGCCCACCTCCCCGTTCGGCCAGCTGTACGTGGTCGTCAGAATGCCTCGATCCATCGGGGCCAAATGGGGGGTGAACACCACCTCGATCCGGGTCCCGGCCGCTTCGCTCAGGTATTGGTCGATCTCCGGCGTGTGCCGGTGGCGACCCACGTTGTAGGCGGAGATGCTTTCGTTGCACTCGGGATAATGGGTCGTTAAGCGGGGAGTGCGCCCAGCCCCGGACACCCCGGTCTTGGAATCCACGACGATGCCCTCAGGTTTGATGATCTTCTCCCGCAGCAGAGGGGCAAGGGGGAGGATGGCCGAGGTAGGAAAACAGCCGGGGTTGGCCACCAAGTCAGCCGCAACGATCCGCTGGCGGAACAGTTCGGGCAGCCCGTAGACCACCTTGCCCAGGCGCCCCGGGTCGGGATGCTTCTGGTTGTACCATGTGGCGAACACCTCGGGGTCGGCCAGCCGGTAATCGGCGCTGAAATCGACCACCCGGGCACTGGCGTCCAGCAGCTGAGGCACGATCGACGCGCTGACGCCGTGGGGCAGACAGGCGAAAACACACTCGGCCCGGGCCGCCAACTCGGCCGGGCTGAGATGCTCCAAGCGCAGGTCCAGCCGGCCGGTCAACGACGGGTGGACCGCCGCCACGTGGGGCTGGCCCTCCAGCCGGTCAGCCAACGCCGTGACCTCCACCTGGGGATGGCGAAGCAGGATCTTGATCAATTCCAGGGCCGTGTAGCCGGCCGCGCCCAATATGGCCACTCGAGTCATGTCGCGCTGCGGAAGCCTCCTCTTATTCTGGGGGCAAACAAATTCGCAGGAGATCGGCAGTATACAGACCCCACATGGCAGCCGCCAAGGGGTGCCGGGGCCCAGGTGTACGCCACCTCTTGCAGGGAGCCTGCCCTGGCGCCGCCGCTGGCGTGAGGCAGGTTAGCTGGGCATCGAGCTTTGCCCGGGGAAGTCTGTTCAAGGGCGGTTCGTGCTGCTGTGGGGCTCGCTGGCGTCGTCTTCCAACCGAAACGGTTCGCCTTGCAGGGCATCGAGTCGTTGCTTTTGTTCGGGCGTCAATACGCCGAGCGCCTGTTCAATGGCTTCGTGGCGCAGCCTTTGCACCTCTTGCTCGATCTGTTCTTCGCTCCGCGAAGCCCCTTGCTCAGCGGCTGTCCCGCTCGGGCGGCTTCGCAGGCGGCGCAACCCTTGGCGGAGCCTTGCCGCGATGGCCTCCAGCTGTTCGCGTTGCGCCGGGGTCACGGCCAGATCGACGGCCACATGCGTTTCCGACAACGCCGCGGGCAGTTGCAGTTGCAGGCGGAGCTGGCCGAGTCGCCGTTGCTGATCCGCCGAGAGAATCTCGTCCACTCGGCGGCGAAACCCCTCCATGGCTGCGGCGCGGGCCCGGCGACGGGCCCTCCGGCGGGAAAGGTTGGGCAAGGAGTCGCTCGACGGGCTGCGTCGCGGCTTTTCTTCCAGGGCCTTTTCCAGTTGCCGGCGCGCCTCGTCCAGATCGGCCCGCTGCTGCGGGGACAGACCCAGCTCTTGCCGCACAGCCTCCCACTGGAGGAGCCGCCAAGGGGACCCGCTGGTGAGGATGCGCAGCTCCCACCGCCACGTGTGGCCGGCCGCTCGGTTTTCTGGTTCGGCGGCGTTCAGCCTGTCCAGTCCCGCCACGAGCAGGACCATCGCCACAGCTATCCACACTGCTGGTTTGGGCACGATAAGCTCGCGCACAGTTTCGCTCCCCGGAGGCTGGAGTGACAGGAATCGTAGCCACGGCAACCGGGCACGCCGCTCAAGGGCTAACCCCGAACCGGTCCTTGGCCTCGCGGTGGGCCTGAGAAAACCGTTTGAAGAGGTTCCGCACTTTGGGTCGCAGCAGGTTGGCTGGCAGAGGCCCGCCCAGTTTTTCTTTGTCTTCCCAGATAGTAACCTGGTTCGAGTCGGAGATCCGCTGAGTGAGCCGCCCTTGCAGCCAGAGCTGGGCCGACATGCCCTCCTTCTCCAATCCCAGGCTCAGGACCAGTTCGGTCGGCGAGTCCTCAGCCGAGCGGATGCCCATTCGATCGAGCGTGTCCCGCAGTTCGCGGGCTACCATGGCACTGAACAACGGCAGCCACCGGCCGCGGAGCTTGAGATCCTGCTCCACGGACACGCCTTTGCACCAGACGGTTTGGACCCGAGCAAAAAGGAACTGTGGATCGGGTGGCGCCGGTTTCGGTTGCTGGGAAGGGGGCGTCTGAGCTTCCGGTTCCGGCTGTGCGCCCTCCCGCGGCAGGGGCTCGTCCGTCTCGGGGGGCTTGGGCGGCGGTTTCCAGCCGTATCGGCTCGGCCGTCCCTCCAACTCGGAATGACCGGGGCCTTCCTCTTCCGGTGACAGGGTCCCGTGGCCAGGCCCCAACTCCGGCGGCTCGGACGATTCGGGTGGCAGCGGATCCACCGGACGCCGGACTGCTATCTCCAGGGGCCCCTGTTCATCGGGTCCGCCCGCTGAGCCGCCCCCCGATAGGGTGCCAGGCGAAGGTTGGCCCGTTTCCGTTTGGTTCTCACTCCCGCTCTCACCCCCAACCGCTGCAGCCGTCTCCGACTCGCGCTGGTCGGCCGTCTCAACCGGCCTCGCTCCCGATGCTTCTTGTTTTCCTGGTTGTTTTTCTTCTTCCGTTCTGCCCGCAGCGGCGAGTTGCCCTTCGGCCGGGCCGCCTGCCATCGGGCGGCCTTGCGGACCGGACCGGCTCAGCAGAACAGCCACCACCAGGGCGATGACCACCGCGCCGGCCATGCCGACCCAGAAGAGAGGCGACCCCACGAGAGTGGCCACGATGTCACGCTTCTGCTGTTCGGCCTCCGCGGATGGTTCAGCCGGGGCCGGCTTCCTGCCGGTCGGTCTGGGGGTCAACGGGCTGACCGTACGTATCGATCCGGACGACGCCCCCGAGGGCTTGCCGGCCAGTTGTTTTCCTCCCGGCAATTCCCCCTCCAGAGCGGCCTCGACCGACGGTTCTTCCAGCGGCTCCAGGCTGTCGATGTCTGCGGCAATGGCGTACTCGTCGCTTCCGTCTTTAGGCGGTTCGATCCGGCCTGCAGGCACGGTCTGTGAATCGGACAAGGAAGGCCTGCGTGGGGCCGCGGTGGGGGGCACCGCCTGGCCCTGCTGTGAGCCGCTCAAGCCAGCTGCCTCGGCCAACCGTGCGCCACTGGGGGATGGCGATTCTTCAATCGGCGCCAGCCCGATCTCGGTCTCCGTTTCATCCAACGAACTGGCCCTGGGATGGGTCGGCTGGGCCGAAGAGGTCGGCGCCGAGCCTGTCGCTGGATGGGTGCGAGCCGTTTCGCGCAAAAAGCTGCTATCGTCCGGGTGGTCTTCCAGCCATGCCTGGAGGACCTTGGCCACCTCCTCGGCCGACTGGTACCGCTCGTCCGGATCCTTGGCGGTCATCTTGTCGATGATCGCCACCAGCGACAGCGGGGCATCCGGCCGGGTCCGCGCGATCGGCTCGGGCTGTTTCATCTGATGGGCCAACAGCCGCTGAGCCACCGTCCCTTCAGGAAAGGGCGGGTGCCCGGTCAGCAGGAAGTAGAAGGTCTGCCCTAAGCTGTAAATGTCCGCCCGCGCGTCAATGTCGTGACTATCCAAGGCCTGTTCAGGAGCCAAGTAATCAGCGGTCCCCAGGACGGTCTCCCCCAACTCCTTTGTCAATGATCCTTCCGTTGACTCGTCAAAGAACCGGGCCAGACCCAGATCAAGGATCTTCACCACGCCGCGCGAGTCGATCAGCAGGTTGGCCGGTTTGATGTCGCGATGGACAAAGCCGGCGGCATGGGCATGGGCCAATCCTTCGGCGGCCTGGCGGATGTATTCCGCCGCTTGACGGTATCCCAGCACCCCGTCCTCTTCGACGATCCGTTGCAGGTCCCGCCCCTCGACATACTCCATCACAAGGTAGTGGATCTCCGTCTTGTTCTGGACGCACTTGTTCACGTCATAGGCCCGGACGATGTTGGGATGGTCCAAGGCTGCCACCGCCTGGGCCTCGCGGTAAAAACGGTCCAGAGCCGAAGATTCACGGTCATAGTTGGAGGGGAGCACCTTGATGGCGCAACGTCGCCGCATCAACAGATGTTCGGCCAGGTAGACAGCACCCATCCCCCCGCGGCCCAAAGGCTTCATGATCCGGTAAGACCCCAGGATGAACCCGCGGTGCTTGCCTTGCAGCAGCATGTTGGCCTGCCAGCGGGTGAGGATGTCGCGCGAAACCAGCTCCTCGGCTATCTTCTCGGCCGTATCCAGCGGAGAATCCGGCCCGCTGAACTCCTCAATCAGCTGCTCCAGCTGCTTCTCGGGCACCACGCCACTGCGCTGGAGAAGAGTCAGGAATTTGTCTACCGCAAGTTCAACAGGCATGATTATGCGCTCGTGACAAGGCGCGCCGGACCGCCCCTCTCTCCAATTGTACCAAAAGGCAAAACCTTTGGGTAACCATTGCCCGGCGCACCACCCCCCTCTGGCTGCAAGGCCCAAGCCGGCGATCAGCGGGATCGCAAAGAATGCCTCGCATCCCTGTTCCTCGCTTCGGTCGGGACAGCAAAGCCCTACCCAGCCTCTTCAAAAGACTGCCCAGCCCGTCCCGGCATCCACTCCGTCCCCCAATTGGTTACACCCGCATGCCACGAAAGGGCTTCCAGGGGGCATCC
>DQVB01000527.1 GCA_015661985.1 Planctomycetota bacterium
AAAACTTCATTTTCCGAAACACTGCGACGGACAGCGAGGCGGTGAGAATGTCGCAAGCGGAGGAGAAGGGCCGGGCGGTTGGCCGCGATTCGGCTGCCACATCCGTCGCGGGCGGCCCGGGCGACTGGGTGGCCTACTTGAGCGAAGAGGACTTGGCTTTCATCAAGCGGTTCATTTTGGCTTCCGGGTCGTTGAAGGCGGTGGCCAAAGAGTATGGGATTTCGTATCCCACGGTGCGGCTGAGGTTGGACCGGTTGATCGAGAAGATACGGGTGGTCGAAGAGCATCGGGAGGCGAGTCGCTTTGAGCGTTTGCTTCGGACTCGTTTTGCCGACGGCAAGCTTGATGCCGACACGCTTCGGTTGCTCCTCGAGGCCCATCGACAAGAGTTGGAGCAGAGCCATGCGAGTGGTTGCCGGTAGCCTGTTGTGGTTGGTTTGCGTGGCTGGCGCGTACCCGGCGCAGGTGGTCCGCCAAGTGACCTGGTCCGAGCTTCAGGAGGCCGGCGCGCTGTTGGCCGGTCACGTCGAGCCGGACGGGTGGTTACGGGTCGAGTCCGCTGGCGGAGAGGCTGGCCGGATTGCGCTGGTGCGAATCGAGGAGCCTGGGCTTACGGGGATCCGGTACGCCCTCAGCGGCTCGGTCCGTTACCGCCGGGTCGGCCGGGGGAGCTACCTGGAGATGTGGAGCACTTTCATGGACGGGAGCCGTTACTACACTCGCGGGGCGGGTGGATCGGGGCTTTTGCAGGCTTTGGAGGGCGACTCCGGCCCACGGCCTTTTGCCCTGCCTTTTTTCGGCTCTGCCGATGGGGGCCCGCCCAAACGATTGGAGATGAACGTGGTACTATCCGGGGGCGGTACCGTTTGGCTCAGCCCGCTGCGTCTGGTCCAGTACGGCCTCGGCGAGGATCTGTTGCGTGCCCCGGGGGCGTGGTGGGGCGAGCGTACGGCGGCATGGATGGGGGCAATCGGCGGTTCGCTGATAGGCCTGTTGGGAGCAGCCATTGGGCTGTTGGCCAGCTTGGGCCGCTGCCGGGGGCTGGTGTTGGGCCTGGTTCGAGTGCTGTCGGTTGTCGGCCTGGTCGGCTTGGCAGCCGGCTTGGCGGCCTTGTGGCTGGGTCAGCCCTACGCGGTCTACTATCCGTTGCTCTTGGGCGGCGGCGTGCTGACTGCCGCCATCGGGGTGGCGAGCATCTCGATCCGGCGATGGTACCGTGAGGTGGAGCTGCGGCGAATTCGGGCCATGGATCTGGGCAGTGGTGGTGGGGAAACGGCTCTCTGACCTGCCGCCAGAACGCCACATCGCGGGAGCGTTCCCACCGGCTCCGGTCGGACTGCTCGGCGGCGGAGACGGGCGTTTGGGCCCAGGGCCTGGAAATGCTGCTCGAAGGCTGCTATCAATGGGAGGTCTGCGGACCGGGTACCCATCAGCACTGAGACAGCGGGAAGGGGACGATGGCCATAGAGTGTTTGAGCGCCGGGATTCTGTTTGCCGATGTGGCTTGTGCGCCGGTGGACCGGCTCCCCGAGGAGGGCCATTTGGTTCCGGCGGAACATATCCAGCTGGGGCTGGGCGGCTGTGCATCCAACACGGCTTTGGCCTTATCCAGATTGGGCATCCGCGTGGGCGTCTCCGGCTGTGTGGGCGAGGACACGTTTGGCCACTTCATTGTGCGGGCGCTGGGTGAAGGTGGAGTGGACACATCCGGGATCCATCGCGTCTCGGGGATCGGCTCGGCCTGTACCATGATCATCAACGTGAAGGGCCAGGACCGGCGTTTTATCAGCACCGCAGGGGCGAATATGCGTTTCACCGTCTCGCACATCCCGCCAGGGTGGGTGCGCGAGGCGCGGGTTTTCTACGTCGGCGGTTACTTCATGATGCCGGGTCTGGAGACCGCAGAGATGGTCGATCTGTTCCGTACGGCTCGCCAGGCCGGGGCGATTACGGTTTTGGATGTGGTCCTTTACGGCCGCCCGGAGTCGATGAAGATCCTCGAACCGCTGCTGGCCGAGACAGACGTGTTCTTGCCCAATGACCACGAGGCGGAAGTGATCACGGGGCTGAAGGACCCCGTGGAGCAGGCTGAGCGGTTCCGGGCCGCAGGCGTCAAAACGGTGGTGATCACGTGCGGCGAACGGGGCAGTGTGCTGGTTTCCGACGGGCTTCGGCTGCGGGCCGGCGTGTATCCGACCGAGTTCGTTGGCGGAGCCGGTTCGGGCGATGCCTTCGACGCCGGTTACATCGCCGGATTGTTGGCCGGCGAGGATCCGGTGGGGTGCTTGCGTTGGGGAAGCGCGCTGGGGGCCAGTTGTGTTCGGGCGATCGGTACGACCGAAAGCATCTTCACCCGCCCCGAGGCCGAAGCGTTCCTGCGCGAGCACGAATTGGAAATGGAGAGGATCTGAGGCCCACGGCGGGCTTGACACAGTTGTGGACGGGGCTGAGGAAGACGCCGTCGGGCAGGCGCCCTCGGTCGCCCGGCACATGAGGATACGTCTGGTGGGGCCGTCTGGGTGGATGAATCCGGGCGAACGGGATAACCGGGGACGTTTGTCCCCCGAGACTGGCTGACCTTATTCATCGGCCCGGTTGTGGAGCGGCTGGTGTTGTCTTGGCGAGCGGATCATGTGAAGGTGGATCGAGAGGAAGGAAGCCACGATGCGAATCGGCCTGTTTTGTAGTGGCGGAGACGCTCCGGGGATGAATGCCTGTGTGCGGGCGGTGGTCCGTAGTGCTCTGCGCGCGGGGCACGAGGTGGTGGGTATCCGCCGGGGCTACCAGGGGCTGTTGGAAGAAGACTTCTTCGTCGCCCAGGATGGCCGGCCCCGGATGACCCTCCGCTGTGTGTCCGGGTTGTCGCGCCTGGGCGGCACGATCCTGATGAGCAGCCGCAGCGAAGAGTTCCGTACGGTGGCGGGCCAGCGCAAGGCGGCCGATGTGCTTCGCAAACACCGCATCGATGCCCTGGTGGCCGTCGGCGGCGACGGCACGTTCCATGGGGCCGTCGAGCTGGCCGACCACTGGGACGGCCAGATCATCGGCTGCCCCGGCACCATCGACAACGACCTGCTGGGCACCGATTATACGATCGGGTTCGCCACGGCGGTGGGCACGGCGGTCGAGGCAGTGGACAAGCTGCGGGACACGGCGGCCAGCCACGAACGGATGTTCCTCGTGGAGGTGATGGGGCGCTACAGCGGGTATATTGCCCTGTATACGGCCCTGGCCGCCGGGGCCGAGGTGATAGCCGTGCCGGAAACACCGACCGATTACCCCCAGATCCTGGAGCATCTCAAAGTGCTCAAGGCGCGCGGGAAACGGTCGATCATGGTCGTCGTGGCCGAAGGGGACGAAGAGGGCGGGGCTGAGAATCTCGACAACAACCTCCGCGCTTTGGGCTGTCCGTTTTCTACCCGGGTGCTCAAGCTCGGTCATTTGCAGCGAGGCGGTTCACCCGTACCGGCCGACCGGATCCTGGCCACGCGCCTGGGTGACTTCGCCGTGCGCTCGATCCTGGATGGCCAAACCGGCAAGATGGCCGGCGAGATCAATGGCCAGCTGCGTTTGACGCCCTTTCCGGAGACTTTCGCCCAACACAAACCGCTGCCCCCCGAACTGCTGGAGCTGCTGGAGACCATGGCCAGCTGAGCGCGCTGGCCTTGCAAGCCGTCGCAAAGCCGGTAGGCCTCGTGTCGGCCTCAACGTGGGGACGCAAGAGGGCCGCAATGAATTGCCGGACCCGCGATTCAGACATAAACACCACGCACGATACAGCCGCGGGCCCCGTAGCTTGGCCCTTTGGCTGGTTTCCCGTTCCCGGCCCGGAGAGCCAGGCTACTTGGAAACGCTCGCCGGCGTGGAAACGTTTTGGGACGCCTCACAGATGGTCATGATCCGGAGCGTGCCAGGGCCATCCAGCAGCTCCCGCTGCAACACGAGCTGGCTGAGGACCCGCGCATCGAGTTCGCAACGCACTACGTCCCCCACGATATCATCGGCGGCGATTACAACGCGATCACCAAGCTGAGCGAAAACGAATACGGCATCATGCTGGCCGACGTGATGGGCCACGGTATCGGAGCCGCCCTTTACACGATGCACCTGAGCCAGCTGCACGGCCGTTACAGCGAGCAGCTTGCGCAGCCGGCCAGGTTTGCGGCTGCCGTCAACAATGAACTGGCCAAGGTGGTGAAAACAGACACGGCGTTCGCCACGGCCGTCTGTGCTGTCGTCGATCTCGATCGCCGGGTCCTCCGCATCGCCAGCGCGGGCGGCGGCGAATTTCTGATCGTGCACCCGGACGGGAAGTACGACTCGCTCGAGAGTCCAGGCCTGCCGCTGGCTATCATGGAGGATGCGCACTACGAGGAAGCCGCCACGGAAATCCGCAAGGGAGACAGCCTTCTGCTTTTCAAGTGACGGAGCCATCGGAATCCACGATGCGGACGCTCAAGTATTGGGCGTGGACGGGTTCATCCATATCCTCAAACAACAGGGATATCCCAGGAGGGGCATCCCGATGGACGTTCTCGAAGAAGCCCTCCTGGGATACTCCAGCAGCATTCGATTCGACGACGACCTGACGATCATCGAAGCGCGGATCAATGCGTAGCGTGCCTGGGTGCGCCTTCACCCCCGGCGCCTGCCCGGAAGGCGGCTTGGTGTTCGGAACAAGCAGCGCAGGATGGAATGCCGCTTCCTTGCAGCCTTGGCGGAGGGGCAGGCTGGATCCGGGGGGCTTCAGGCACTCAGCGAGCGATCCACTCAGGCAGCTGGCCGTCGCCGGTCCCCTGGCCTTCCAGGATCCAGGAAAGGTTGAACCGGGCCACGTGCATGGCGCTGTAGCGGCCTTCCGGCCCGCCTTCGAAGAGGAGAAAGATTCTTCCCTCGCCTGGTGTGCCCGGCCGGCCGGCCCCGAGGCTCGAGTAGGCGGCTGGGCCGGCGTTGACCAGCCGCTTCACAGGCCACGTCCGGCCGCCGTCGAAGCTGGCCCACACGGTGAGCTTCTCGCGCGGGCCGCCGGCCGTGTCGGCATTGCTGTAGATCAACACGTCGCGCCCCGCGATCGGCAGCCGAACCAGCCCGCCCTTCATCCCGTAGCCTCGGTCGTAGCCGCCGCCGTCAGGCAGAACCTTGCTGATGCGGTAGTCGGCCCAAGTCTGCCCGCCGTCGTGGCTCCACGCCTCGCGTCTCAGCGCCGCATCGGGCCCTAGGGGCCGAGCTCGCGATTTGTCATAAAAGCCCTTGTGGCTGCGCGTGTTGTAGTAGATGCGGCCGTCCCATAGCTCCACGAGCCCCGCCTCCTCGGTGTAGCCCTCGGGAAACAGGTCACTGACAGACCATGTCTTGCCGCCGTCGTCGCTGTAGAGGGCGCAGCTGTAAATCGCGTCGATCTCCTTCCGGTCCGACGGATGCTCCTTCGCGTGGGGGCGAAATGTGGCCGTGACAATGAGTCGCCCGCGATGCTTGCCGCGGCGCAACGTAATGCCCGCCTCGCTGGCGTTGGCGTGCAGAAAATACGTCTTCCCGGGAATTTCCTCCGCGCGCGTTGTGCGCTTCTTCGAGCGGACACGTTCCGACCGCCTCGTCAGCTCCTCGGTCAGAACGGCGACCGGCTCCTCTTTCCACGTCTTTCCGCCGTCTTTGCTTCGGAACATCCGATCCCGGCCGTCCCAGATCCGGATCGAGAGCAAGTCGCCGGTCGTTTCATCCACAATGATGTTGCTGTCCGAGTGGCGGATGGGCACTTCCACGATCCCGCTCCACGTCTTACCCCCGTCCTCGCTCCGCCGCAGATGCCCGAGGTTATTGCGGACTACGAGGATCGCGCCGTCTACGGCCACCGCCAGGTACGGCTCACGGACATTACCGTTGCCCTCGAACACGAGCTGCATGTCGAAGAAGGGTTCCCCCAGAAACGCCTCTGCCGGCCCCTCCGCCGGCTTGCCCGTCGCCTTCACCACCGCCTCATCGGCGGCCGGCGCACGTTCGGCTGCATGACCAGCCAGGACCAAAAGAGCCAGCATTTCCCACAACGCCAACGTTCTTCCAATGCTTCTCATCATCTTCTCGCTTACTTAGCCATGGTTCTTTCTGTCTCGCTTCACTTCATCGGACAGTGCCACCCTGCCCGGCTTCTTTGGGCGATGTCGGGCTGTTGTGTGGCGCCAGGGATTTGAAGCGCGCGCTCATCTGTGCGGTCACTTCGAGGTATCGGTGACCATATTCCCGGGACGGTTCGATCTCGCTGCCTTCGTGCCATTCGTTCCATGAAGTGACGAGCACCCAGTCCGGCGCGGCGGCGATGGCCTCTTCCCATTGAGCCCGGTACGACCTGCCCTCCCATCGTGGCACGACCAGGCCCGGCTTGCGGATCTTCGTGTCGTCATAACCGGGGATCACGGTGACGGTGCTGATCCGGCGGCGGGCTCGGGCCGTGGTGACCCAATGGGGAAACTGTTCACGGCACCAAGCTCGCACCTCGGCCACATTCTTGTCACGGAGCGAGCCGGCCGTGTTGTAGGTGTGGATGCCGTCGAACAGCCTGGCCGCCGGCTGGCTGATCCGGTCGCCCACGAACACCACCGGCTTCGGATGCTTCTGGTGGACCAAGGTGATGGTGCGGAGCCAGCCGTCGAGGCGGAGTTGCCCCACGGCTCGACCGTAGATGAACACCACCGGCCTGCCTTCCACACGCAGCCATGCGGGATGCTCAGCGTAGGCCTCCAGCAGGCGGAGCAGATCGGCGGCGGCCGACCCGGGGGTCTGCGGGCCCGGGACCGTCTCGTAGTAGATGGTCACCGCCAACCCAGCGGTGCGCGCGCCGTCCAAGAGCCGCGGCAGGGCCTGGCCGGAAAACGATCCGTGCCCCCACCAGCTGGCGATCCAACCATCCACCCCCGCCTCGCGACTCCAGGCGGCGTGCTGGGCGATGAGTTTGGGATCGTGTGAGTCGTACGGGCCGAGCACCGGGTAGTGGGTACTGGAGGCGATCCGGCCTTTCTCTTCGTCCACGCCCGACCAGTGCGACCAACGGCCGCTGCCCCCGGTCACTTCCGCGTTGCCGTACCAGGGATAGTAAAAGGTCAGCACCTTCCGGGGCACGGATGGGTAACCTATCCGGTCTCGTTCGGCCCACAGCTCCGGCATACCTTCGCCGGCACCGAACAGCGGTGGCGGCCAAACGAGCACGGCCAACAGGATCATCGCGGTGGTTCTCATGGCAGTGATCTTCATAAAGTAAGCTCCAGCGGTTGAACGGGAAAGCCCCAGGGAAAGTATCCGCCCACGACTTGATCGCGTGGACGCCCACGGTTGTTTAGCCACGAGCCGAAGGCGTGCGCGTCCCGACGTGGGGCAGGCGTCCCGGCTTGCCCTACAACTTCGGCTGGGCCGGGAGACGCTGGGGCCAGGACCTTCCAGGTTGCTCTGGCCATGTTACCACAGATCTCGGCGCAGCACATCGTCGGCCGTCTGGGATCCTTTTGGGCCGTCCCGCAGGACCGCTTCGACCCGCATACCCGGACCGCGGGCCGGTGCCTGGCTGGGGCCGGAGCCACGTACGGATGCCGATCGAGCGATAGACGCAAGGCCAAACCTCTACACGAGTTCGGACACGGGCTGCTTGGCCGTCGGGGTCCCTTTGGGGCGGTGGGCCGCGGGGCGTCAGCCTTGATGTGACCCCCAGAATCGGGTAGATTCGAAGTTTGGAAGGTGTGTGTTGGCTGGGCGAAGGGAGTCAGCCCGTCGGCTCGTCCCGGAAGCGATTGTTCCGGGCCCGAGGAGGCGAACGGTGCCCGTGTCGGATGGCCGGGCGATGGAGGAATAAGCCGTTGGCCGCGGCCGGAACAATCCTCGGGAGACATGACGCTCACTTCAGCCCTTCACTGCGGGCCCGGGTTCTGCGCATCAGGCCGGCGGCTACGTTCGACGGCCCAGAACTCTCATTCAGCGCTGGGACTGAATCATGGCCAAGCGATTCGTACGTGTCGATCTGTCCGACGTGGCCCGAGATTTTCGGCCCATCGCTGTCGAGCCGGGCGTACCGCTGTTGGACCGGTCCAGCGCCAACTCGACGATCCTCTTCAAGTGGCTGGGCGGCATGGTGGCCGAGCCGGAGTGGGAGGGCGAATCGGTCAGTTTCTATGTGCGCGACGACCACGGCGGACGGCTGGAGGACGTTCAGCCGCAACCGGCCAGCGACGAAGACTTGAAGGGGCCGCTGAAGGACGAAGTGGAGGTGCTGCGCCAGCGGATCGCCAAGGCCAAACCGGAGACTTCCACCGAGCGGGCCGTCTACAAGATCCTCACCGAGCAGTTCAACAACGTCTTGGAGAACGAGCATCGGACGGATCGGCCGAACTACTTCTTCAAATATCGTGATGCCGCGGGACGCTGGCGATTGGTCTGGTGCTGGGGCTATCAGCGAGTCGACCAAGAGCCCGGGCAAACGGTCATTTGCACGGCTTCGCAGTGTAACCTGCTATTTGTGCGCCGCAAAGGACAGACGCCCAAGTGCCCCAGTTGTTCGGCTTCACTGGTCCCGAAGCGGGCCAAGAAAAGGCCGAAGCGGCGCCGCCTGTTGATGCCGCTTCTGATGGTAATCGGCGTCGCGGTTCTCCTCTGGTGGTTGTTCAACCGCAACCGGCTGGTTGCCGAGCCGGCCGGGTGGCAAGGACCGGTGGGGGGCCGTGTGGCTTTCTCCGTGACGACTCCCGGCATTTTCGGGTTTTTCCGCAGAGAGGTGACCGCCCAGACCACGGTGATCGTCGACGACCCGCAGCTGGCCCGGGTGGATCATGCCGGCCGGATCGTGGCACAGAACCCGGGTACCACGCAGGTCCATTTCCATTGGGGAAGCAAACATGCGGCGGTCAGCTTCAGGGTGCTGGCCCCGCAAAACCCGGAATCCATCCGCATCGAACCACGGCCCCTGGAGCTGGCCGTGGGTTCGACCATGCGGCTCAAGCTCGTTGGCCGATACCCGGACCAGGAGGTGGATCTGACCGAGTCTGCTGAGTGGTATCCGAAAAACGACGGTGTGATCTACGCGTTGGCGGGCTTTGTCCAGGGCCTCGGCGCAGGACGCTCCGAAGTCCGCGCCCGTTACCGCGCCGGCCCGGGAGCCGATTACTTGGAAGCCACCGCTGCCGTTGAAGTCCGTGCTTCGCCCTTTGAGAAACTGGAGCTGGCCGTAGATCCGCAGCCGGTCCCGGTCGGCCGGATCAGCCGCCTGGTGGTCGACGCTACGGCCGCGGACGGCCGGACGTATTCGGTACTCGACTCGTCGGAATTGGATCTGGTGATCGACCCGCCCTGGTTGGCTTCGGTCCGCCGCGGTGCGATCCACGGCCGGCATCCCGGACGGGGGCATATCGAGGCCACCTTGGGGTCTCTCACCGCGCGGGTGGAGCTCGAAGTGCGACCAGCCGCCGGCGCCGATGAGCTTATGGTCAGGCCGGAGCGGTTGGCGTTGGCCGTGGGCGAAGTGGCCCGGCTGGCGGTACGGGCGCCGGCCGGCGCGCCGGTTCGGATCACCAGCTCGGCCCCGGCTGTGCTCGAGGTGCGCGCGGACCAAAGCCTCGTCGGACGGGGTGTGGGCGAAGCAACGGTACGGGTGGAGCAAGGTGAACAGGTGCGGCAAGTTCAGGTGCGCGTGGCCAAGTCCCAGCCTCGGGCGATCAGCATCGTGCCCGGGCTGGTTGGGGTGCCGGTGGACGGCGATGTCCAGATCGCCCTGCGGGCGTACACGGAGGAAGGGCGAAGTTTCGAGTTGGATCCGATGCTGGTGGGTTGCGAGCGGTCTCCGCCCCTTGCGGCGGCGACGTTCGTGCGAGGTGACATGCGGCTGCACGGCGTGGCGCCCACGGAAGACGATTCGCCCGGCCGGTTGGCCCTGGCGTTTGGTAACCTGAAGGCCCAGGCACCGGTGCACGTGGTGCCGGCGCCGTTGCGTTTGGTGTTGACTCCGCCGGGACCGATCGAGCTGCCGGTGGGGCAAGCTTTCGGGCCCAAGGCGTGGGCCCGCTACCCAGCCGGGCATACGGTTGGCTTGTTGCCGGAGCGACTGCAGTGGCACAGCCAGGCGGCGCCCGAGGCTGCCGGGGGGTTGGAATTGCGGGGCGGTAAGGTAATGGCACTGAAAGCCGAGGCCGGGCCTCTTTCGGTTTGGGCGTCGTATTCGGGACGCCAGTCGAACCGCGTGGAGTTCCGGTCGGTCAAGGCGGCACGAGTCAGGTTGGCCCTGGATGTGGATCGTACGCTGCGCCTGGCCGGGGAACCTGGCCGGGTGATCCTAATGGGCAGCGGGCCGCGGGGCGACGTGGAACTGGTTCCGGAGTTGGCCCGCTTCCGAAGCTCGGACACATCGGTCCTGGAGATCAACGCCCAAACCGGTGCGTTCCGGGCCATGGCGCCGGGCAAGGTCGAGGTGCGGGCCACCCACGCGGCTTCCGATCACGAGGCTCTAGTCAAGCTGCGGGTGATCGACCCGGCCAAGGCCCGCTTGCTCTTTGATCCTGACTCGGTGCACGTGGCCGTGGACGAGAAGGCCACGGTGCGGCTGTTTTTGGAGGGCGAAGACAGCGAGGGCGTGCACCGGGATCGGATGGTCGGGCCGGGCGTGCGTTACAGCCTGGGGCAGGCCGGGGCGATCTCCTGGTACCCGCCCGAACTGGTGGGACTCAGGCCGTGCGCGCCGTTCGAGCTTGGGGCCAGCTACTTCCCGTACCTTGAGCGACCCGCGGTAGCCCGCGTGGAGGTGCTCTCGGCGGAGAAGGCCTCGGCCCTGCGGGTGGTGCCCTCCCAGATGGGTTTGGCGCCTGGCCAGCCGCTGGCCTTGGCCGTCCAGGAGCAGTTGCCTGGCAGCCGAGCGTGGCGAGAGGTGCGTCCTGAAGCAATCCGTTGGACCGTTTCCAACCGGTTGGTTTGGCAGCCGCCGGCCGACGGGCTCCGACCGGTGGTGATGGTACCGCCCGGCACGAGCGGCACCTTCCGGGTGACCGCGTCCTACCGGGGCCAAAAGGCGGAGGCCACGATCGAGACGCGCCAGCCGGCCTTGGACCCGGCAGACACGTCGGTCCAGCTGGTTGTCCGGCGCGAACCGGAGGGACGATATTTGCCGGTGGGGCGCCGGCAACGGTATACGGTCTGGCTTTCCCGGGGCAACGAGCAGGAACCGGCGGTTGGGGTCCGCTGGCCGCAAGAGTTCGAAAACGAATACGTGCGCTGGCGCGCCCCTGTGCTGACGGCCAAACGGGCTGGCTACCAGCAGTGGCTCGAGGCCGAAGCGGGCGGGCGCACGGTGCGGTTCTTCACCGAGACGATCGATCCGCTTGCGCCTTCGGCCACGCCGCCGCCCCGCAAAGAGCCGGATGTGGAGCTGGTGATCCTCAGCGATCAGGGCTCGTCGATCCAGGTGCCGGTCGGGGCGGCCTTCGACGACTTCCGCATCGAGGCTCGTTATCCGGACGGCTTCACCCGGATCGTGACGAAGAAGGCGACGATGCGGGCCAGCCAGCCGGCGGCCGAAGCCCCCGTGGCGTTCTCCGCCGGACGGATCGTAGGAGTGCGACCGGGAAAGAGCGTCGTCGAAGCTGACTTCGAAGGGGCGTCGACCGCACAGGGATTGGAGGTGACCGTCACCGAACAGCTGGAGGTGGACCGGATCGTGGTGGCAGCCCCTCCAGAGATCCTGGTGGGCGAGACCGTGCCCCTGGAGGTTACTGGCTTCAAAGACGGTAAATCCGTGGGCAAGATCAGCGGCCTCAGCGGACTGCGCTTCCGATCGGATAACCCGCAAAGGGTTCGCGTCCAGGGCCCATCGGTCACCGGCGTTGCCGTGGGAGAAGCAGCTGTTACCGCTCGGTGGGGCGGCGTGCAGAGCCAGCCGGTTACGGTCCGGGTGAGCGATACCGTGGGCCAGCAGCTGGTCGTCGACGAGCCGACCATCTGGATGCGCGTGGGCGAAACGCGGTGGATCGGCACCGATTTCTCGGTGCGTCGCGGGCAGACCGACTTGAGCCGGCAGGTGCGAGTCTACTCGTCTCTGCCCCAGGTGGTCGCCTACGATGCCGAAGCCCATTCGCTCCACGCGCTGCAGGTGGGCCAATCGGTGATCACCTTCACCGCCGGCCGGCAGATGGCCCAGATGGCTGTCGAAGTATTGCCTAGCCGGCTGACCGGTGGGCGGGTGGTCGTGGAGCCGGCCGTCAGCACGCTGGTACCGGGCCAGGCTGTAGACCTGCGAGTGTTTCTGCTCACAGACCAGGGGGACCGCATCGACCGGACCGGTTTGGCGATCTTTTCCAGTTCGGCTGAGAACGTGGTGGTCACAGAGCGGAACCGGGCCTGCGCCGTGGGGCCCGGCACGGCCCAAGTCACCGTCACGTTGGCCGAGGCTGATCAGCCGGCAACGGCCGCGGTGGAAGTGATCGATGGGCCCATCGAAGAGGTGGTCATCGATCCCGCTCAATTGGCCATGTCGGTGGGCGACGTGCGCCAAATTACGGTCTTGGGACGGGCTGCCACCGGCACGTATCCCCTGTTCCGGCAAGATGACTTGGAAATCACGGCCGGCGGCCGCAAGCCGGAGGCGATCCGCATCCAACAGGATCAATCGGTCGCAGCCGAGTCGCCGGGTGAGGCCGAGGTGGTGGTCCGATGGGCGGGGCGATTGACCCGATCGGTCCCCGTCACCGTGAGCGACGACCCGCTGACGGACTTGGCCATCGATCCGCCGACTGCCGCGATCCACCCCGGCCAGGCTTTGGTTTACCAGGTGACGGCGGTGCGGGGCGGCCAGCGGCGGGTGCTCGGCCCCGCCGACGGCCTGCGACTGATGGTCACCCAGCCCGATGTGGCCCGGCCGGCAGGCGAGACCACGGCGGTGGTCGCCACAGCACCGGGCCGCACGTCAGTGGTGGCGCAGGTGGGTTCGGCCCAGGCCGAGGCGGTGCTGGACGTACTGCCCGGAGATGGCCCCATCGGGGTCGGCCGGATCGAAGGGGCCGGCCAGCTGGTTTACGGCCCGGATGGCTATGTCTACGGCCCGGACGGGGTGGTGGTCTACGGCCCAGACGATCTGGTATATGGCCCTGAAGGGGTTGTGTACGGCCCGGACGGCGAAATAATCTACTCCCCGGGAGGGACGCGCATCTACCGCCCGGGTTATGGGCGGATCGGTTATGACACTTGGTGGACGGGGCCGGGGTATGTGGACCAACGGTCTACTGTTTTCGCGCCCCCGGGGGCTCCGGTGGCCGGGCTCCGGTTCGTGCCCCAGGTGATCCGCATGGACGCCGCTTCGCCGGGGTCGGAGGTCCGCGTCTACGAAGTGCTGGGTGACGGCACTTTGGGCCGCGAGGTGACGGCCGATCCGGACCTGGAGTTCAACGTGGTGGGAGAGGTGGCCAGGATCGAGCGTGAGGGCAGCCGGGCGCGGTTGGTGCCGCTGAGTCCCGGGACCACGCGAATCGGGGCGCGCCTGGGGGATCCACCGCTGTTTGCCGACCCTGAGCTGATGGTGCAAGTGGGCCGGTTTGGGGTCGGCGCCGTTACCTTGGAGGTTGTGCCCAGTTCGTTGGATTTGAGCATTGGCGAGTCAGCTGGCCTGGAACGGGTATTAGTCCATCCAGGTGGAGGCCAGGCGCCGTTTGAGGTGCAGTACACCATCCAAGCGCCGCCGGGCCAGGGTGTGATCGGTGTGGACGGCCAGGGGCGCATTCAGGGGCTGGCGCCGGGTCGCAGTTATGTGAGCGTGGCTGTAGCGGCGCCGGGGAAGCCTTATGATGGATTACAGGGCGTAGTGCCGGTGACGGTACTGGAGCCCGGTTCGTTGTGGTTGGAGCCGAGCGAGGTTTCACTGAAAGTAGGCCAACTGACGCCGCCTTTTGCGGTGATGGCTCGTGATCGGGGCGGTCTGGTGCGGCGGCTGCCGGCGCGGCTGGAGAGCATGGACCGGAACGTGCTGGTCGCCGACGCCCGGGCCCCGGACCGCTTTTTGGCTCGCGGCTTGGGGCGCACCCAGGTGCGGGCGGTAGCCGGCGGCCGGCAGTTGTTCGCCGACGTGGAGGTGGCTGGTGAGCGGTTCGTGGAGGTTCGGCCCACGCTGATCAAGGGTGCGACGGACTTTGCGGTGAGTCTCGAGGTACGGGCTGCCGGTTCCGAAGGGCCTTTGGAGTACCGAGTGTATCCGGCCGGCCAGACGCCTCCGGAGGCCTGGGTGGATGCGGTGTCCGAAGAGGCTGGTCAGCGTGCGGTGCTGCAAAGCCCGCGGCTCCCCTACGGCCCGCCCACCGCTACGTATAGCCTGGTGTTGGAGGCTCGGAGCAAGACGAACGGTACCGTCCAGACGTATCCCTTCACATTCCGGCTGGAGCCGGAGATCGTGACGGAGAACCCGTGAGGAAGTATCGCCATGGCATTTCCTGATGAACGGGATCGTGCGTTGATCCGCCATGCGGAGCGGGTGGAGGCTTTGGCCACTGCCCTGTGTGATTGGTTGGCCGAATTCAATCCAGCTCGCCGCGCGGTCGACTTGTTGCCCATTTCCGAGGCGGACGAGTTCGAGGTGTTGCAGCTGCGGCGGTTGGCCAGCAACCTGTACACTTCGGCCAAGGTACCGGTGGCCGCGGCCGTGTACGGGCCGTCCCAGGTGGGCAAGAGCCTGTTCATGGGCCAAGTGCTCAAACCCCACAGCGAGCAGTACAGCCCATTGGGGAGAGACGAGCAATATGGTGAACCGGCCTACTACCGGTACTTGTCCTTTGACAACGATTTGAATCCCCAGAGCGGCTCGAACGAGGCCACGGCGCTGGTCACGCGGTTTACCACCAAGGACCGCATCCCGCCCACCGTTTCTCCGGAGTATCCGGTCATGGTGCGTGCGCTGACGAGGGCCGAATGGCTGCGCGTGTTGGCTCGTGGTTTCCATGTCGAGTGTGTCGCCTCCGAGCACGCTTGGCAACAATCGAACCTCGAGGATTTGTTCGAGGAACTGGGGGCCAAGTTTCCGGCCAGAGAGGTGGACCGCAAATGGCGGATGGACCTGCTGGACGCCTTCTCCTACATGCGCACGGTAGACCGTCGTGGCTTCCCGGCCAAGGAATCGGTCCTCAGTGGGCTGCTGAGCCGTTATCCGCTTTCCGAGGACGGTTATGTGGCGGCTGCGGCCAGACTGTTTTGGAACGATTGGTCCTCGCTGACCCATTTGTTCATGCGGATCAACAACTTCCTGGACAAACTCGCTTCCGCCGGCCATGACCCCACCATCCTCACCCATTGGGCCGGTGTGCGGTTCTTGTTGGACACCCAGCGCACCAAGGTGCACGAGCGGCGCACGTCCAGGTGTTTTCGCCGGGTGAGTTGGAATGAATTCCGTCTGCGCGAGCGCGACGGTTGGTACGTCCTGGAATACCATCCCGGCGCCACGGACGGAAACGAAGACCAGGAGATCATCCAGGCGGCCATGCTCGAGTTGGTCATCCCCATCCTGCCGCATCGGCTGAACGAGGATTGGCGGAAGGTGATCGAGCAGATGGATTTCCTGGACATCCCGGGGATGCGCGCGGGACGCCAGGGGGCGGAGCAGGGCAAGCGCACCAGCGCCGAGACGCTGGACGAGCAGATGGAGATCGTCAAGCGGGGCAAGGTGGCGTATCTGTTCGAGCGGTACACCGAGGAGCTACAGATCCAGACGCTCTTGCTCTTGTCGCGCGGCGGCAACCTGGAAGTGACGGCCCAGATGAAGTACCACATCGACAAGTGGGGCCGGTCCCGCTACGGAGCCAAGGCCTGGCCCACCAAAGTGCGCGACGAAGTGCCCGCGCTGTTCATCGGCATGACGGGGATCGACGAAGAGTTTCGCAACCGCGAAGAGTACGCGGACAAGAGTCTTTACAACCAGCGGCTGGCCCAACTGGTCGACGCCCTGGGCGGCGTGATGAACGATTTCGGCGGCCGCGGCAAGACATTCACCAACGTGTTTCCTATCCGGTACCCCGGCACGTGGGACACCAATGAAGGGCAGCGGCAGAAAGAGGATCCAGAGAAATGGGAGCGGGCCAAACAGGCATTCCTCCAATCGGAGATGGTTCAGACGTACGTGCGTTGGCCGGAACAGCGGTGGGACACTGCCATGCGCGACGATGACGGAGGGCTGTCGCTGATCAGTGCCGGGTTCCGTGCGGTGACCACAGCCGACGACAAGCAGGACCAGCTCCAGCGGCAGATTACGGAGATCGAGAACCGGCTGCTGCAGATCTCCCGGGCTTGGGTGGTCGATCCGGACGCCAACGTGGACCGTGAGAAGCGCATCCGCGCGGCCAGACGAGTGGTCGATTGGCTCTGTGAAAGCGAGGAGAACGTGTACTACCGCGTGCACGCCTTGCAAGAGTCGCTGGGCATCCAGGACGGCGACGAACTGCAGCTGGCCGACTGTGTGGAGGCGCACAGTCGCCGCCACCACACGGACCCCTTGCCGCGAAACCTGCGGGCCTTCCTCCACGAGTGGGCCACCCAGTCGGTTCCCCGGCGGTGGGAGGAGTATATCAACCGGCACCAGGAAGGCGGGCCGTGGTTGGACCCCAACGATGTGAACGCCTTCGCCCGCTACCTGTCCGATTACCTCCTGAGCGACCACGTCTTTGATGGTCTGGTGGAGCGGCTCCGGCCGGTGGTCAACTTGAAGACCAAAGACGAAGCCGCCCGCCGTCGCGCCCGGCGGAAATACGTTCGCATCATCATGAACGACTTCCTCATGAATCCCGGTCCCGGCCAGACGCCCATCAAGTCGCCCCAGAAGACCGTCAACCCGGAACCGGAAGACGGCGAAGAAGACGAGACCGTTTTCGACCGCTTCGGCTTGATGGCCACCTTCGTGCGGCGATGGGCCAAACGGCTCCCCCAGGCCCTGGCCCTGGGGGCCGGCGAACATGTGCAGATCCCCCCGGGCAACAAGGAACTGATCGAAATCCTCGAACCATACGAAACATGACCGGCCTGCCCGACGAGGTGTTCGCAAGGAACCCGAGCGCCAGCCACGGGCGCGGCTCGCCGCCCCCAGCATGTGTGTGTGGCGCGCTGCGGAACCGGCGGTCGCAGGCGG
>DQVB01000128.1 GCA_015661985.1 Planctomycetota bacterium
GAGCCGGGACCTCAAAAAAGGTAAGGTTCGGCCTGGTTCATTTCGGCGCCTTCCGGGTGACAGCCGCCGGAACCGGTTCGTTCGTAGTCTCGAGGCGGAATGATCGCCCCCCGTTTGCTGGCACTCCCATTCCGCCTGAAGGCGGTACTACGAACAGAGCAACACCCTGTTTGGCTCCCGGACTGTTACCCGGTTTTGAACCATGTCAACAGTCCATTATCATCGCCGCGCGGAAGAGAGGAAACCATGCGGGTTTTACTCGCCAGCCCTCGCGGGTTTTGCGCGGGGGTCAACATGGCCATCGAAACCTTGGAGGTGGCCCTGGCTCATTACGGCCGGCCGGTCTATGTGTACCACGAGATCGTCCACAACAAATGGGTTGTTGAACGTTTCCGACAGAAGGGGGCGATCTTCGTAGACGACCTGGACCAAGTGCCCGCGGGTTCGAACCTGCTGTTCTCGGCTCATGGTGTATCGCCGGATGTGCGTCGCCAGGCAGCCCGGGGGCGTCTGAACGCCATCGATGCCACCTGCCCGCTGGTGATGAAAGTGCATCGTGAGGCGGTTCGGTTTGCCGGCCGGGGATACACGGTGGTGTTGATCGGCCACGCTGGCCACGACGAGGTGGTGGGGACCATGGGTGAAGCGCCCGGCGCGATCGTGCTGGTCGAGAGGCCCGAAGACGTGGACCGGCTCGATCCGCCCGATCCCGAGAAGATGGCGTTTTTGGCCCAAACGACGCTGTCGGTGGACGACGCTGCGCAGATCATCGCTCGGCTTCGTCACCGGTTCCCGAAGATTGTCGGGCCGCCGCGGGCCGATATTTGCTATGCCACACAGAACCGCCAGCACGCCGTGCGGCAGTTGGCGGCCGAGGCGGACATGGCGCTTGTGGTGGGCAGCCCGAACAGCTCGAACAGCCTGCGGCTGGCCGAAATCGCCCGTGCGCGGTGCGGCCGGGCCTATCTGATCGACGGCCCCTCGGAGATCGATCCCCATTGGTTCAGCGGCCAGGAGACGGTGTTGGTGACCGCCGGGGCCAGTGCTCCGGAAGATGTGGTTCAGGAGGTGGTGGGTTGGCTGCGACGGCGGTTCGCTGCGGCGGTGGAGGCGCGCGTGGTACGCGAGGAAGACGTGCATTTCCTGTTGCCCCGGCCCATCCGGGAAGTGGCTGCCAGGTACCAAGGAGCGGACAGGTGCCAACAGGGCGAGCGGTGACGATCAGCGACGTGGAGTTCTTCCTGGTGGAGATCGGCTGCGAAGGCCGACGGCGGCCGGTTCGCTCCCTCTTGGTACGATTGGCCACGGATGCGGGCTTGGAAGGCTGGGGCGAAGCGCACGTGAAGTGGCGCTGTTCGGAGCTGGCCGCGCGCCGCGAGCTGCTGTTGCCCACGTTGGGCGGCAGGAGCGTTTTCGATGTCGAAGAGCTGTTGATGCTCGAAGCCTTGAAAACCGCCCCGCTGCGGGCGGCGGTGGAGATGGCCTGCTGGGACTTGGTGGGCAAAGCCACAGGCCAACCGTTGTGCTGTCTGTTTGGAGGCTCCTTCCGCAGCCGAGTCCCCATGGCGGTCCGCTTGTTCGGAGACTCGGTGGACCAGACGGCCGGCCTGGCTCGCGAATTGGCCGACCAGGGGTTCCACAGTCAAATCGTCCCGGTTCGGGGATCGCTCGGGGAGGACCTCGATCTGATGTGCGCCCTGGAAGAGGCCGGGCGGGATCGTATCGAATTCCAGGTGGACGCCGCCGGGCTGTACGACGTGGATTCAGCGCGCGAGCTGTGCTTTGGGCTCGAGCAGACGTCCCACCTCCAGTTCATCCTCGACCCGCTGGGCCCCGGCCAACTGGACCAGATCGCTTCGCTCAGGCGACAGACCAGCGTGCCGCTGGCGGTGCGCCGATCGGTGCAGCATTTGAGCGATGTCATGACCCTGTTGCGCTGCCAGGCAGCCCAGTACTTGGTGGTCGACCTGGAGCGCGTGGGCGGGATGGCGCGGGCCCGCCAATGTGCTTGGGTGGCCCATGCGGGCGACATCCCGTCCTCCCTGGGAGGCGGGCCATGGCTTGGCCCGGGCCTGGTCGCCGTGCTCCAGCTGGCTGCCTCCACCCCCGCTTTCTCGCGCTGTAACGAATGTGCCCGCCCCGCGTTGGAAGACGACCTTCTGGCCGAACCCCTGGAAATCGCAGATGGCATGGTCAGCGTTCCCCAAGGCCCTGGTTTGGGCATAGAGGTCGACCGCGCCAAGGTGGAACAATATCAAATGCCGTGAAGGGGTATTCTTGCCCCAAACGGCAGCCTGGCTCTCCGGAGCCTGGGCGGCACACAACCGAATCGTGTGGCCACCGCGTGCATGGTCGCGTGGGGTGGGATCATCGCCTCGGCCCCCGGCCGGGCTCCTGCGCCTTGCCGCTGAACGACTCATGAGCGGCGGGAGATGTACAGGAGTGGGAGAATCCGGAAAAAGCAGTGCTTCAAGGGATCTTCCCGCTTCTTGACCCGTGTCTTGTGCACGTGGACCAAGGTTCCCAAAAGCCCATTAGCGGGTGCCAGTGACACCCGATGCCTTGACCGTCATTTCGATCGCTTGCGGTCGTCTCGATCCCCCCGTGTTTCCATCAGACGCTTCTGGCCCGCTGGCACCCTCGGAGCTGGTAATGGCCCGTGCGTGAAGGGCCGACCACTTCGATCACGCCCGCGCGGCGGAGGGCGCCGAGCTCCCGCTTGACCGTTCGCTCGCAGACACCCAACTCCTCTGCAATCGCCCGCACTTTCAGCGGACGGCCTTTGCCCCACTGGTCCATGATCCACTGCCGCCGAGTCGCCGCGGGCCCTCGACTGTCCGTGTCGAGGCCCAGATGATCGGGGACATTTCCAGTGCCACGTCCAGTATCATCGGGGCCATCGGTGAGAGCTGCGGGGCCGTCCGTGACATTTACAGTGACATCGTGGCCAAGCGGCATGTTACCGATGCCGGCTGCTCGGCCGTTGTCCCCAGGCGACGCTTTGTCCGCCTCACCGTCCCGGACCACGATCCACTTGTGGAAGCGGCACCCCGGTCCGCCGCTTTGGATCACGTCCTCCATACCGCACTGGATGCCGCATGGTTCCAGCAGCGCCCGGCTCAGGGTGAACTCATCGGTGTCTGTTCGGGGACAAGCGTCGACAAGCGCGACGAAAGGTTCTATCTTCGTCCATCTGACTGAAATCACCGATTTCCTCACCCAACGGTCCCAGCAACCCCGGAGGGCCGCCCCGGACCCGTGGCCGCCGGGAGTTCTCAGTGTCCTCATGGACCGGGACAACGACGGCACCGCCGACACGCCCATGTTCGGCACGGCCCCCGATGAACCGCCCACCGGCTTGCTGTTCGATTTGGATCAAGACAGCCCGGCCACCTTCAGCCCCAAACAGCTGCCGTCAAAGGGCGGTGAGCGCAAATGGGATTTCGAGTTCGCTCTGCACCTGGGGGCTCCACTACGGACCTTCTACGATACCAACAACGACGGCCGAATCGATCTGGTCCTGACCGGCCATGATGAAGACGGTGTGGCGGACCATGTGCTGCGACTGAAGGACGGCACTTGGCGCTCGCAAGATCCGGCACGCCGGAAAGTCATCGACATATCCCTTGTCGCGGGCATGCCGCTACGTATCCGCTTCCGGCACGTCATGGACAGCTTGCTCTCATTCTATTGTCCGATCTCTGTTGACGCAAC
>DQVB01000526.1 GCA_015661985.1 Planctomycetota bacterium
ATGGCCTCATCGCCCGGCAACTGTGCAACCCAGCATACCACCGGGGCACGGCCAAGTAAACCGGCCAGGGGCTGGTTCCGGCCCTTCGCTGGCAGCGGTGCCAATGTCTGGCTCGCCCATGGCCCTTTTTCAGGCCCTCCCGTTGGAGGTTAGCCCGGCGTTCCCGTTTTCCGCAATCTCCCTCGCCCCACGGGGTAGATGCCCCTCTGAGCCACCATCTCCGTGATGCGGCAGATCCGCTCGATCTTCGACCCCGGCATGGCGTTGTCAGCAATTCCCAGCAGAAACGCCTTGCCCGGCGCGATCACCCGAAACACTTCGTCCATGTATTGCTCGAAGGCATCCTCGGTGTACGGTTCTTCGAGGATGACCGAGGGGACGCCGCCCCAGATGATCACCCGGTCACCCCAGGCGGCGCGGGCTTGGGCCAGTGTGGTTGGGACCATGGGGGCGGTAGCGAGACACTCGACCATCCCGAACCCCGCCTCCTCGATCAGCCCCAGGATGTGCCGGGTATCGTTATCCGCATGCAGGGCCAACACCTTCCCCTGTTGGCGGAGGCGTGGAGCCAGCTGGCGATAGTACGGCAGAATGTATCGGCGGAACAGCGGCGGCGGAGTCATTTGGCTCGACAGGTGATGGCCGTGCATCAGAAGGCGAGCGGGTGAATCGAGCAGGTGGGGCCAGAGTGCCTGTTTGAAATGATCGGTGATCACCCCGAGCAACCGCTCGACCAGGCTGGGGAAATCGTTCAAGTGGAAAAAGGCGCGGTCGTAACCGGCCAGTGCCCGCATCCAGTGGTGGAAGGGGCAATCGCCGCAATTGACCATCGGGTAGCCTTCCTCGCCCGTTTCGTGCTCATAGGCTTCGTATTCGTCGTAGGCGGCAATGTACCGGGTGTGCTCGACCAGGTACTCCACGACCGGATAATCGTCCGGCCCCTTGAGCAGAAACTCCACCTCGGCATCCTGGATCCCGTCGCGGCGCAGCTGTGGCGTACTTTGCAGCTTCCGCCAAACGGTGCCTACCGGCGTGACGTACTCCTCGATCGTCTCCAGCGGCGTCGGCCGGTGGCGGCGAACCTCGACACCGTGGAGACGAGTCCGGTAGATGATCGCGTCGCGAGCCGCCGTGCCGCCGAATACCGCCCGCTCCACTTGCCGCAGGCTCATGCCGCAGTACGGTTCGGGCAGCGTACCTCGCCGCTTGTGGGCCTCGTACCAGATGGCCAAGCGAGGGATCCACGGTATCTGGTCCGGCGGCTCGCCGTCGAGGATGGCCAAGATCCGTTCGCGATGGGTCATTGGACGCTCCCTCGGGTGCTGGTCGCTGGGCCAAGTGTCCCCTTGGAGCCCACGGCGGCGCGTCCAGCGGTCAGCGGCACGGCGAGGCACCTGGAGAATGTCCCGCGTCTCGCCCGCTGCTGGAAAGGCCCTTGGGCCGAGCCCCATTTTGACTTTTCCCCGGCGCAGGGCAAGAATGCTGCGGAACGGCCGATCGGCCCGCGAGGTCCCCGTGTCCCCAGGGCTCCGGCCGGAGGCCCGAGCACGGCTGGTCCTGGGCTGTCCCCCGGCCTTCGATCGATGATGAATCCTCCCAGGGATATGCGAGTTTCAATCGTGCGTGGATCGGCCACCCGAAGCGACGCCCCCCGCGGCGGCAACCGGCCGTGCGCCCCAAAGGGCCACGTCGGATGGCCGGCCACACCGACCGCTGCAGCGGGCGATGCCTGCCGAATTGTTTTCGGCTGCGTAGCGACGCTGGCGATCTGGATTGTCGCGGATACCCCAATGCTTGACGCCCAGGATATTTCCCCCCCCTTTTCCCGCCGCGTGCGGGTGCCTCCGCTGCCCGACGGCCTGGTCTGGCTCAACACCGGCGGACCTATCGAGCTGCGAGAGCTCCGGGGCAAGTTCGTCTTGCTCGATTTTTGGACCTATTGTTGCATCAACTGCATGCACGTGCTGCCCGAACTGGAGAAGCTGGAAGACGCTTACCCCAACTCGCTGGTGGTCATCGGTGTCCATTCCGCCAAGTTCCTCACTGAACAGGACAGCCGCAACATCACAGAAGCCATCCTCCGGTACGGCATCCGCCATCCGGTGATCAACGACCATGACCACCGCGTTTGGAACCTGTTCGGCGTCCGCGCCTGGCCCACGTTGCTTCTGATCGATCCGGAAGGCTACATGGTCTGGGGAGCCAGCGGCGAGACGACTTTCGGGGTGATCGATCGGATCCTGAGGAAGGCGATGCCCTACTACCGCGCCCGGGGGCTGGTGGACGAATCCCCGCTGCGGTTCGAACTGGCGGCCAACACTGCCCCGCGAACCTCGCTCCGCTACCCCGGCAAGATCCTGGCTGACCCCCGCCACGGCCGCCTGTTTGTCGCCGACAGCGGCCATCATCGGATCGTCGAGGCCACCTTGGACGGAGAACTGGTCACGACCATCGGATCGGGCCGGCCCGGTGCGGTTGACGGCGACTTTGCCACCGCGCGGTTCAAAGATCCTCAAGGCATGGCTTTACACGGAGACGTGCTCCTGGTGGCCGATACGGGGAACCATCTGATCCGCCGAGTCGATTTGGCTGGTGGGCAGGTGACCACGATCGCCGGCACGGGGAGCCAGGACCGTCGCCGGCCCGTGGCTGTGAGGGGCCACCCGAGGCAGCAACCGCTGAACAGTCCGTGGGCACTTTGGCTGCACGGCGACGAGCTGTTCATTGCCATGGCCGGGGCGCACCAGATCTGGAAGATGAGGCTGGACGGCTCGGCCATCAGTCCCTTTGCCGGCAACGGGCGAGAGGACATCGTCGACGGCCCCTTGCTGCCACCGACCCCCTTTCGGCTGGGATACGCCTCTTTTGCCCAACCCAGCGGTCTGGCTTCGGACGGCCGCTGGCTCTATGTGGCCGACAGTGAGGGCAGTTCGATCCGCGCCGTGCCGCTTGCGGGCCAAGGAACGGTTCGGACGGTGGTTGGCACGGCGCAGCTGCCCGCCGCTCGCCTCTTCACCTTCGGCGACGCCGACGGGCCTCGGGAACAGGTCCGCCTGCAGCACCCTTTGGGCATCGTCTACTATCGGGAGCGGCTCTACGTGGCCGATACATACAATAACAAGATCAAAGTGATCGACCCGAACACCGGCTGGACCCAAACGCTGGTGGGCACCGGTGAGGCTGGCCGAACGGACGACCCGGCGCGGCTGGACGAGCCGGCCGGGATTACGGCCGCCGCAGGAAAGCTGCTGGTGGCCGACACCAACAATCACCTCGTACGGGTAGTCGACCTGGAGAACGAGAACAAGCTGAGTACGCTGGAAATCCGCGGCCTGGAACCGCCGCCTCTGCCGACAAATGAAGGCTCCGGCGATTGGCTGGCCGGGGCGACTGAACACCCCATCGAGCCGGTCGCGGTGGGGGCGAGCGACGGCCAGGTGCGCTTCCGCGTGAGCCTCCACCTGCCCGCTGGATTCAAGCTCAACCCCCGCGCGCCCATGGCTTATATGGTGCAGATTTCGGGCACCGGTCCCTTGAGCCCAGCAGGCGTGGGCCAGCCGACGCGGGTCCAGCCGCCTGCGACCCAGTTCCAGTTCGCTTGGCCGGTGGCCGAACAGCAGGGAAAGCAAACCGTCCTGGTGGGTGTGAATTTTTACTACTGCCGCGAGGGTAGCGAAGGGGTGTGCAAGGTGGGGAGTGTGGCCTGGCGAGTGCCCCTGGAGGTGCATCCCGATGGCCCGAACCGACCGGTGGAACTGGACCATCGTGTGGAGGACCGTCGTGTCCCTTGACGGGCCTGGACGCCGAGCGGCGCGTCGGTTCGAGCTCGAGGCCAGGTGCTCGCCCCGGCTCCCTATGGACGATCCATGACAAAGACTTACTTCGTATCCGACCTGCACCTGCTGGCGGGCCATTCCGACGGTGACCGGGCGCTGGCGGAGATCCGCCAGGTGGCCAGGCATGCCGACGTGGTCGTGCTGGGCGGCGATATCTTCGACTTTCGCTGGGCCAGTACCCTTACGATGGAAGAGGCGGCCCGGCAGGCCGTGGAGTACCTCCGGCGACTGACTGGCCAATTCCCCGGCTGCCAGTTCCACTATGTGCTGGGCAACCACGACTACCACCGTCAGTTTTTGGGGCGTTTGGGAGAACTGGCCGACGGCACTCCGAATCTGGCCTGGCACCGGTTCCACTGGCGGATGGGCCCGAACGTGTTCCTCCATGGCGACGTGATGCGCCGCCGCATGAACGCCCAGCGCCTGGCTCGTTCCCGCTCACGGTGGTTAGACCAGCGCCAGCGCGGGGCGCTGCGCAGCGGGCTCTACGAGATGATCGTCGCAGCTGGACTCCATCGTCCCATCCCGCCGCTGGTTCACCGCAAGCGGAAAGTCGCTCGGCGGATCCTCGCCTACCTGGGCCAGATCGGCCACGGTCCGGAACAGGGAGTGCGCCACGTCTACTTCGGCCACACCCACCGGCAGCTCGGGGCCTTCCACTACCGCGGTATCACCTTCCACAACGGCGGTGCGGCCATCAAGGGGCTGAAGTATCGCATCGTCCGCGTCGAATCCGCCTGATGGGGGCGCAAGTTAAGTTGCTTGGTGGGCGAAACTTTGCGCTGTTGAGTCACGTTTTGTACAGGTTTTGTACAGGTCGTGTACACTGCCTCACATGCGGCAGTTGGTCTGAGGCGCAGCCTCGCTGGAGTCTTACTGTTTGTGCGCGTGGGCGCCGTGCGCACCTTTCCGGTTGTGGCGACACGCTGGAAGCCTGTCCGACGTCGGGAGTGGGAAACACGCCCGGATCGGAGAGCTAGGCTACGAAACGGGCGCTTTGCGGCTAGGCCGGCAAGACCTTGACCGGGCCCAACAGCGAGTCGCTACGAGGGACGAGGATGGCAACCAGTTGTCCGGTCCGATCCAGGGCAGCCAGCTTGTCCGATTTCCAGGTGCCTGGGCGGCGGCGGATCACCTGCCCGGAGCGGACCCGGGCCACCTCCCTGTCCGACAGGATCACCGTCTCCATCCCCTCCACGGCTCGCACCGGCGGCAGGAGCTGTTCTCGCCAGTTCTGCCGGTTCAGATGCTCCAGGTCGATGGACTCTTCGATGGTGAACCGTCCGACAGCGGTCCGCACCAGGCGCGTGGTGACGGCGTCGGTGCCCAGCGAGCGAGCCAGATCGCGTCCGAGCGAGCGGACGTAGGTGCCCGCGCTGCACTCGACGTCCAATTTCAGTTCCGGGTAGTCGTAGTGACGCACCTCGATGCGATAAACGGTCACCCGTCGCGGCTGGAGCTCCTGGGGTTTGCCTTGGCGGGCCAGTTCGTAAGCCCGCTGGCCCTCCACCTTGATGGCCGAATAGGCGGGGGGGCGCTGTTCGATGGTGCCCGTCAACCTCCGAGCCGCTTCAGCGATGGCCTCCTCGCCGGGTACCGGCGGGGCCTCCAGGACTGTCACCTCCCCTTCGGCGTCCTCCGTCGGGCTGGTGCGGCCCAGCATGAACGTGGCCGTATAGCGTTTGGGCATCTGCTGGACGTACTCCACCAGCCGCGTGGCCGGGCCAAGGCACAGCACCAGCACACCGGAGGCGAGTGGATCGAGCGTCCCGGCATGCCCCACCTTGAGCCGGCGGCCGAGTCTCCTGACCCGGTCAACTGCTTCGCGCGAGGTGATTCCCTTCGGCTTATTGACGTTCAATAGTCCACAAACCGACACGCCTGTCTCCTCCTCTTGCGGCCCCTGATCTGGCCGGCCAGCTCGTCCGGCCGGCTCAGGGGCCAGTGCCGCCCGATCGGCCTTGCTCATTTCATTCTGATCAAGAGATTACCAGATACTACCGTAACGGCCCTCTGGCAGGCCTGCAATCTGGGGCCTAAGATGGAACTGAGGCAAGATTGCTGGGGCGGCCTCGCCCGTTGCCCCAGTCCCCATGGGATTTTTTTCGCTCTCGTCTGAGGACCTCGGTCGTGGAACGCACAACCCTCGGACCGTACCGCCTCATGCGCGTGCTTGGCCGTGGCGGCATGGGGACGGTCTACGAAGGGGTAAACACCCAGACCGGGGAACCCGCGGCCATCAAGGTGCTTTCGGCCGGCCTTTCTGTGGATCGGGAATTCCGTCGCCGCTTTGAAGGGGAGATCGAGACCCTCAAAAGGCTGAGGCACCCAAACATCGTCCGTCTTTTCGGGTTTGGAGAGCAGGAGGGAGCCTTGTACTACGCCATGGAGCTGGTCGACGGGCTGAGCTTGGAGGAAGAAATGGCCCGTGGCCGCCGTTTCCACTGGCGTGAAGTGGCCCGGATCGCTATCCAGACCTGCCGGGCCCTGCGCCACGCCCACGACCGAGGTGTGGTCCATCGCGACATCAAGCCGGCCAACCTGCTACTGAAGGCCGACGAACAGGTGAAGCTTTCCGATTTTGGCATCGCTCGCCTGTTCGGCACGGGCGGCCTGACCGCCGCAGGCAACGTGCTGGGCACCGTGGAGTACATGGCCCCCGAGCAGGCCGATGCCAAACCGGTCACCCCGAAGACGGATCTCTACAGCCTGGGCGCCGTCATGTACGCCCTGCTGGCTGGGCGGCCGCCGTTCCGGGCGTCCTCCGTCCCTGAAATGCTGGAAAAACACCGTTCGGCGCACCCGGAGCCAATAGCCCGTTACAACACGGACGTGCCCGCCGAACTGGAACGGGTCATCCAGGAATTGATGGAGAAGTCGCCTGAGAAGCGGATCGCCAACGCTTCGGTGTTGGCCCGACGCTTGGAGGCCATGCTCCATGCACTGTCGCCCGGGCGGCTCCAGCCACCGGCGGTTGCCGACCAGAAGAGCACGGCCGAGTCGCCAGTGCACTCTTCCGGGGCCGAAGAGCCCGGTTCGCCGGACCATGTCCCATCACAAACCGGCTTGGCTTCCACCCGGCCGATGACCACGGCACCACAGCCCGCTGAGGCCGTTGAGCAGGAACATGCCGCCGCATCAGACGAGCCGCTGGCCGAAACCAAACAGACTGCGGCCTTCGACATCTATGCCATCCAGGGTGAACAAGGCGCAGACGTCCGAGCCCCTCCTGGGCCGACGCGGCCCAGCGGTCTGTTTGTGCCCGTGCCCGAAGAGGCATTGGACCGGGTGGAAACGGAGAAACCGCCCCGGCGGATATGGCTGTCGCTGCAGACCTGGATCTTGGCCGTCGGGCTGTTGGGCGTGGGGCTGGTCGCCTGGTACCTGCTGCAGCCGCCCTCAGCCGACCATCTCTACAAACAGATCACGGAGATGACCGCGCGGGGCACTGTGTCGGCGTACCGCGAGGCGGAGGACGATATCAACCGGTTCTTGGAGCTGTACTCGACAGACCCACGGGCCGAGACGCTCCGTGACTACTTGGTGGAGATCGACCTGGATCGCCGGGAAAACCGCCTGCGGCTCCAGGCCAAAGGCTTGGCCACCACGGCCAATATCCTGCCCATCGAAAGCGAATACTTGGAGGCGATCGGCTACGCCTACTTCGATCCGGAAACAGCCGCCGGAAAACTGCGGGCCCTGCTGGAGTTTTACGGCGACCGCCAGGACCTGTCCGGACCCACAGGCCAGATCCTGGAACTGGCCCGCCGTCGCCTGGAGCGGCTCGAGCGGCGCATCGATTTCTACGTCGACCCGCGGCGAGCCCGGATTCGGGAACGACTGGCCGAAGCCGACCGGATCGAAAGGGACGATCCGGAAGCCGCCCGGCGCATCCGCCAGGCCGTTGTGGTACTCTACGGCACCAAACCGTGGGCAGCCGAGGAAGTGACCCGCGCACAGGAGGCGCTCCGCCGCCAAAGCGACCACCCGCCGACAACCAAGCAAGAGACAAAGCAAGAGGCAAACGTCCACAACCACGAAGCAAACGCTAGAGAAGCCCCATGACAACGAGCGGACGCCTCACAGCACCGGCCACTTTTCCCACCACACGCCTGCGGCGGCTGCGCTACCACCCGGCCGTGCGCCGATTGGTGCGGCAGACCCGACTGAGCCCCTCCCAACTCGTCCTGCCCCTGTTCGTACGCCCGGGGCAAGGGATCCGCCAGGAGATCCTGTCCATGCCCGGCCACTGCCAACTTTCGCCGGATCAGGCGGCCGAAGAGGCCCGCCAAGTGAGCCAACTGGGACTGGGCGGCGTGATCCTCTTCGGCATCCCTGCGGAAAAGGACGCCGTGGGCAGCGATGCCACCAGTGCCACAGGGATCATTCCCCAGGCCATCCGGGCGATCAAGCAAAGCGCCCCTGAACTGCTAGTGATCACCGATGTCTGCTTCTGTGAATACACCGATCACGGACACTGCGGCGTGGTCAACCGGAAGACGGGGCGAATCGACGTGGACAACGACGCAACCCTGCGGCTGCTGGCTGCCCAGGCAGCCGCACATGCCCGGGCCGGCGCCGACATGGTGGCTCCCAGTGGAATGATGGACGGCATGATCCACGCCATCCGTACTAAGCTGGATGCCATCGGCTACGCCCATGTGCCCATCATGAGCTACGCGGCGAAATACGCCAGCGCCTTCTACGGCCCTTTCCGAGACGCCGCTGAAAGCGCTCCGGAGTTCGGCGACCGGCGAAGCTATCAGATGGACCCAGCGGCAGCCGCGGCCCAGTCGCTGCGCGAAGTGGAACTCGATCTGGCCGAAGGTGCCGACCTGGTGATGGTCAAGCCGGCCTTGGCATACTTGGACATCATCCGGCGGGTGGCCGATCACTTCCCCGGTGTGCCCTTGGCCGCCTACAACGTGTCCGGCGAATTCAGCATGGTCAAAGCTGCCGCCCGCCAGGGATGGCTCGACGAAAAGGCCATCGCCCTGGAAGTGCTCACCGCCATCCGCCGCGCGGGCGCCACCGTCATTCTGACCTATTGGGCTAAAGACGCTGCCCGCTGGCTGGCCGAGGCGGCCGAGTAGGGCAGCCCTCAAAGGCCCCATAGAGGGCCGCCGGTCGCCAGCGCTGTTCCGTCGACCCCGCCGGGATTACAGAATGGCGGCGGCAAATGCAAAAGCCGGGATTATTCACCAGCGGCAGAAGTGGGAGGGACATCTCGCCTGTTTTGCCTGGCCGACAGGCCGTTAGCCTGTCCCACGTGTTCATGTAATAGTCCGGGGAAGGCAAAGGCCCGAGCTGTGAGACGAGCTCCGCACAGCGGCAGCGGGCCAATCGTCGTCCCGGCGTGCCCCTTCACCCGGCACGTACCCTCAACTTCTCGACCCTCTGCTCACTCAAGGGCAACTTCACGGTAGCCGCGGCCGGCGGCCGGCGTTCAGGCAGGATGCCGCGGGTGGTGGTGGCCAGGAATTGACAAAAGTGTCGGGCCGGCCCGTCCTGAAATTCGGCGTCCAGAAGGGCCAGGATTTCGCTCCACGTCAGCCCGCTGCGATAGATGACCCGATATGCCTCCTTCAGCTGGCGGATGTCGGCCGAACTGAACCCGGCACGCCTCAGGCCGATCTGGTTCAGCCCCACGACCAGGCTGCTCAACCCATCGACGGTCACATAGGGCGGCACATCCTTGCTGATATGCCCCTGGCCACCGACCATCGCCAGCGTGCCGATCCGGGTGAACTGGTGGACAGCCACCGCCCCAGACAAGTACGCCCGGTCGGCTACCGTAACGTGGCCGGCAAGCATCGCATTGTTGGCAAAGATGGTATTGTTTCCCACTCGGCAGTCGTGGGCGATGTGCACATTGACCATGAGCAGGTTGTTATCACCCACCACGGTGGCCTCATCAGCCTCCATAGCTCGGTGGATGGTCACGTTCTCGCGGATCACGTTTCCCGAGCCGATCACCACCCGGCCGGGCTGTTCGGGCATGTTCACATGTTGGGGAAGGCCGCCGATCACGGCCCCTTCGAAGACTAAGTTGTTCGAGCCGAGCGTCGTTCCCGCTTTGATCACCACACGGCTTTCCAGCTTGCAGCCATCCCCGATGGTCACCCCCGGCTCGACCACGCAAAACGGCCCGATCTCGACGCCTTGGCCGATGCGGGCCAGTGGGCTGACCACTGCCAGCGGATGTGCGTTCACCTGTCAGTCCTCCAGAAGCCTATGGACCGGGCCTGGCGAGTATGACCGCGTGTCTGGAGTCTGTTATCGACGGCGTCGACACAGCAGATTGAAACGGATGTAGCCAGTTTGCCTCTTTTTGCCTCCTCGCGGCTCTGGTCCTGGCAGACCGCGGAGCATAGACTGGTAACACAATCACCCCAGAAACTGAGGTACCCGAACGGGTCGGGTTGCCGACGCCAAAAGACCGAGAAAGGAACATGCACAGATGCCGACCATCCACGAAAGATACGATGAGGCGATTGCCATGCAGCAACAAGGAGATCTGGAGGGGGCGGTCGGCAAACTTCACGAGCTGCTCGAGGATGAGCCGGATTACGCCTTGGCCCACGCGGCCCTGAGCGTCTTTTACAGCAAAATGGAGAAACACGACGAAGCGGTCCAGCACGCCAGAAAGGTGTGCGATCTGGAGTCAGCCGACCCGTTCAGTTACATCGCTCTGAGCCTGATTTGCCAGAAAGCTGGGCTGATCGGCGAGGCCGAACATGCCATGATGTTGGCCCGACAAGCCCAGATGGCCGCCCACCAAGGGGCTTCACAATGAGATGGAAGGACGCTGGTCCTCCCCTGTGCGCTGATCGACCCAGGACCGGCCCGAGGAAAAGCCACGCACCCCTCTTCTGGATACTGGCTCCCGCAGGATGGCCTTGCCAAATCCCTCCCGTTTTCAGATTGTTGGCGTGGTTCAAAAGCGGGTAACAGCCTGGAAGCCAAGCTGCCTGTTGCTCTCTTTTTGGTACCACCGTTAGCTGGACTGATGCCGCCAGCAAACGGGGGACGAGGATTCCGCCTGGCCCGGATTGTTCACGTAGGCCGGAACAAGGTGGCGCAAAGTGTTGCCGGAACAGCACAAACGCGATTCGACGTGGCATACACTGCGCTGCAGTCTGCTCGTTGGCCGAGCGACCGAAGTTCCGACAGAGGCTGTGTTTGCTCGCTGCGGCCTACGAGGTCATGAACAATGCAATCATGCGGGCTGAAGGCGGGCCGACGAACGAACCGCTTCCGGGGGCTGTCACCCGGAAAGGGGCCAAGATGAACCAAGCCCGATTGTTCCTCAGAGGGCCTGTCCCAAAACGACTGGCCGGTCGCCCGAGCGAGCCTCACCGCGAGGCCGTCAGCTTGGTGACCCCTTGCGGGGTAAGCTCTTATCCGGCTTGTCGGCGGTCTTGACGGACGGTGGCCAGGGCCTCTTCCCGCGAACCGCAGATCGGCCATAAGGTGTCAAACCGGGCCACACGAAGCACCTCACGGCCGGTCGGTGAGACGTTGCACAGGGCCATTCTTCCCCCACTTTGGCGGACGCGCTTCCAGATAATGTGGAGGGAACCGAGCATGAGCGACCCAAAGTAGCCGATCTGTTCGAAATCGACTACGACGTGTTTCACTTCGGGCGGCCGGAGCTTCTCCAGAGCCTGGTTCAGCTCCACCCTGGCATGCTCCGGGATGAGGGTACTGACGTCGCCCAGAAGCATGATCACAAGGGTATCGCCATCGCAATCCGAGTCGAAGATCCTTGGCGGAGACATCGGCTGCACCTCAAGTTAAGGGACTGGCTCACGGCAAGCCGGCTTCGGCTCGGTTGGCCCGGCGCCGGGTCGAATAGCCATGGGTCAACCGCGCACCGCCATCGCCCAGGGGACCGCCGCGGCTCGCCCCCACCCGCCGGGCGGGCGGCAGCAACCCGGTCAGGGAAATTCTAGGGGCCTTTTGGCCGGGTTTCAACCGGTATGGGCTCGCCAGCGACCGGCGGCGGTGCCGCTGCGCAACAGGCTGAATGGCTAGGCGGCGGGCCCTTGCCCCCCTCCCCGGGGGAAGGCAAACGTGATCGCATCCTGCCCGACGAGACGCTAACCGCGCTTGGCTGCGAGGAACAGCGAGCGGAGGAATCTCTGGTTGTCACGGTAACACTCCACTAGCGTCTTGTCGGGCACGGTGGCACCTTCGATGATCAGCCAGCCGCCGAAGCCGATCTCGTCGATCGCCTCCTTGACCCGTCGGAAATCGATCGGCCCGTCTCCCAGGAGGCATCTGCGCTCCTTCATATGGAACTGGCAGATTCGCTCCCTGCCCAGCTGCCGGATCTCCTGGTAGATGTCATAGCCCTGCGCGTGCATATTGGCCACGTCGTAGTAGACCTTGACGGCCGGCGAGGCCACACTGTCTACGATGCGCATATGGTCGTCCGCGTTGAGCTGGCTTTCCACGCCCAGCACCACTCCAGCCCGCTCGGCAGTCGGTGCGACCCGTTTGAGTCGCTGAATCACTTCGTCCTGCCTGGTTCGATCGCCTTTGATATCCCCTTTGCCGAAAAAGGCCAGCAGGCAGACGCGCACGTCCATGGCAGCCATGACGGGGACCACGTCCGCCACCCACTGTTCGGTGCGCGGGTCGACGGCGTACGGGATCCGGTTAAGTACGCCCATGGCCAGCGAGGCGATCTCAAGACCGTGCCGGCGACTTTCGTCTCGATACCGGCGGCGTACGGCCTCGTCCCGCAGGTCGAACTCCGAGCCCGGTTCGCTGAAACTCACCTCCACGCCGTCCAGTCCGATTTCAGCCGCAACGGCAAACGCCTCGGGCCGCTGGCGCTTCCTGAGGGACCAGTCGCAAGCACCGATGCGAAAGCGCCGACCCTCCGTTTGTTCTGCAGCTGCGGCCAGGGCTTGCCAGAAAGGCGAAACTCCCAGCGCTGCGGCACCACCGGCCAACACTTCTCGCCGCGTCCATAACGTATCGCGCATCACAAGCTCCTCCCATTATCCTGGCGCGGCTGTCCCGCGCTTGTGCAATACGGAAGCACGAACCTGGTGAAGCCGCAAGGCTCGGGCCCAACAACCAATCGCGCCGCACGGAGTACGCGACTCGAAGGGCCTCCGTGCCTCGCCCCCATTCTAGCCGGCGCGTACGAGAGGTCAACGCGGACGCCCAATCAGACGCTTGCCCGGTGCCGGCTCGATGACAAGCCCACTCGGCCGGCCTTCGTCGTCCAGCACGAAGCGCAGTGGCACTTCGACGTCTTCGATCCGAAACTCTTGCTGCGAACAAGGGATCAAACCGAAGCGGTACATCTGCGGGCCGCTCAGGAGCAGACGGTCGCCAACCAGACTGATCTCTACGGTGGTGCGTCCCAAGACATAGTGGCCCTGGTATCGGGCCAACGTTTCCCGCTCCACGTGCATGGGCCGCGGTCGCCCCCGGACCGGCCGGAACGGCACGAGCCTCGGGTCTTCCTTCGGCGGCGCTTCGCGCGCCTGCAGGACCAGCTCCAACAACTTGAGGCGATCATCGTCGGACACTCGCCGCTTGGGCCGGGATGAAAACAGCCGCACGTCCCAGAATGTGTCCACCCGGTGTACGAACACCACGTCCGCGCCTGGGACCACATCGATCGAATGACCCCCGTAACCCCGCGCCGAGAAGACCCCCAGGGGTTTCAGGGGCCCGGACAGTATCCGCCACCAAAGGTAACCGTAGCCGTACCGGCCGGAAGAGTCTGCGGGTGCCGAATGCGCCGCCGTGCTCGTGCGCACCCACTCGGCGCTCACGATTCGTTGGCCCTCCCATTGGCCCTGGCGGAGGAACAACAGTCCGAAACGAGCCATGTCGCGGGCGGACATGCGAAAGGGGTACGCGGGATGGATGGAATGCCGTTGTTCCAGTTGGTAGTACGTGTCGAGCAGCCGGAAATCCTCCATGCCCAACGGCGCGGCGATCCGCCGCTGGAACGCTTCGAATACCCCGCTGCCCGTCTCCTGTTCGAAGATGGTGCACAGCGCGTTGAAATCCCAGTTATTGTAGTAGAAGAACTCGCCAGGCCCATGGCTACCGCGCGGCGGACGCCGCGCCTTCATCTTGGCGGTTTCATAAGCGGCCGGATGATAGATCCCCGAACGGGATCGGAGCAGGTCGACAACCCGGGCTCGTTTTTCCGCCGCCGTCAGCGGCGGGCGATCGTCGATCCCCAGTTCGGCCAGCGTACGGTTCAAATCGATCGTTCCGCTCTCCACATGGATGCCGTACAGGGCACTCAGGAAGCTCTTGCGGATCGAATGGCATGGGTAGCGCCGGGTCACTTCGTCCCAAGCGGCCAGGATCGCACCGTCGAAGACTACCAGTACGGCGGCCGCGCCGATCCGCTCCGCCTCCCGCCTCGCCTCTTCCAACCCCTCGCTCGACCAACCCGCTTCCTCCGGCGCAGCGTACATCTGCCAGTGTCGACCGGGAAACCGGTGCGAAGAAAGCTCCCGCCACTGCCGCCATGCCCGCACCGGATAGCCGGCCGCAGCCGGCCGTCCGGGCAGAGCAACGAGAAGCAACAAACACAGGACGGCACGCTGCATCTAAAGCGATCTCCCAGGCAAACGGACGTTTTCTCCGCCCCGGCACACCCCTTGCCACCCCGCCAGGAAGCCCGGCAGCCGATATGAGGATCTCCTGGCGAGCCACGCGCTGCGCCGTCCCCTCGAGGCCGCAGCCGGCGGAATGCAGCCACGACCAAGGCGTTCAAGGCTCAAACAACTCGCCGTCAAACTCGTCTTCGTCGAACTCGTCCTCGTCGTCCATTCCCGAATCGAAGTCGTCCCAGAAAGGGCAGTCATGTTCGTCCCAGTCGCCTTCCTCGAAGAACTCGCCGCAGTCAGTGCACCAGTACTGGCCGCACTCCAGACAGTGACCGACACATGCATTGTACACTTCCGGATCGTCTTCGCAGCTTCGCGTATCCGAGCTATCGCAGATGGGGCAATTGCCGACAAACATGCGCCGCAAGAATTCGTCCGCCGTCTCTGCCCCTTCGGCCAGCCGGGCCATCTCCCTTTTCACCTCTTCGGGAAACAACTCGAAAGCCGCCCGCGCCGACTCCAACTCCTCGGGGGTCAGACCGAAATCCACTTCCGCCTCGCAAGCCACACACCGCACCGCAGCGTCCGGCACTTCGGCTCCGCAGTTCGGGCACAACATGGCGTCTCTCCGGTCGTTCGAGCAGCCGCCGTGGACAAAAGGACCAGCCGCCTGCTCGATCCCATCGAAAGTCAGGGCCGCGGGCCGGCCGGATTCGTCCGACCCCGACACAGACCCATCCGGCCGCCACAGGACAGCCCCCCAATAACGTGATTCTCGGCTTTCTTTTCGGCAGGGTCAATCAGGGCGCGTCTCACCGCCAGGGCGCCGTCCCGGCTGCCGGTCCGGCCTTGCCAAGCAGTGCGTCGCCGAACTGCGGACCCGGAGGGAGTTCGGCCACGCCCAGGCCCTCGGTGGCCATAGAAGACGAATCGTGCCCCTTCACACCCCTGGCTGGACGAGAGACCGTCGGTCATCGGTTTCAGGGGGCGCCGGCCCCCCAACCAGGCTAGGCAAATTGGGTAAACTGGAAACGGAAAGGTAGCTGACCCGGATTATATTCACGCAGGCCGGAACAGCGCAAACGCGATTCGACGTGGCATACGCCGTGCTTCAGTTTGCTCGTTGGCCGAGCGACGGAACTTCCGGCAGAGGCTGTGTTTGCTCGTTCCGGCCTACGAGGTCATGGAATAGTGCGGGCTAATCGCCTCGCCGCTGAGCGTATTGGCGGAAGCGGTTAGCCGTGGCCCGTTCGTCCCGGACCAGCTCTGCGATGGCCTGGTCGGCCTCTTCCAGATCGATCGACTCGGCGTCGGCTTCCCATCGCCACTTGATCTCCAGTTTGCCCTCTTTCAGGCTGCGGGGGCCGAGCACCACGCGAAGGGGGAAGCCCACCAAGTCGGCATCCTTGAACTTGACGCCTGCTCGCACGCCGCGGTCGTCCAACAGCACTTCGATGCCAGCGGCGGCCAGACGCTGGTGGAGTCGGCCTGCCAAGCGGCGGGTCGCCTCGTCTGCGACGTTCAGGGGCACGATTTCCACTTCGTACGGGGCCAGGGCCACGGGCCAGATGATTCCAGCCTCGTCGTGGCTGGTCTCGACCAATCCGGCGATGATGCGATTAATGCCGATCCCGTAGCAGCCCATGATGATGGGATGCAGCTGTTCGTTCTCGTCGAGGAATCGAGCCGACAGGGCTTCGGAGTACTTGGTGCCCAGCTTGAACACATGGCCCACTTCGATGGCATGGCGGAGGGCCAGCTGCGAGCTGCAGCGCGGGCAGGGGTCGCCGTGCTGGGCGATTCGCAGATCGAGGTATCCCTCCACTTGATAGTCTCTTCCCGGGTTCACGTTGCGCAGGTGGGCGTCAGCTTGATTGGCTCCCGTGACGGCATTGCGCAACGGCTCGACATCGCGGTCCGCCCAGATTGGAATAGGCTGTTTCAGCCTCACCGGGCCGGCGAATCCGACCGGCGCCCCGGTGACCCGCTCGATCGTCTCCGGGTCGGCCAACGCGAGATGGGTGGCCCCCAGGGCCCGGCGGACCTTGTTCTCGTTGGCCTCGTGATCCCCGCGGATCAACACCGCCACCGGCTGGCCGTCGGCCAGGTAGATGAGCGTCTTGATCATCTGTTCGGGGCGGCACCCCAACAGGCGGCTCACCTGTTCGATGGTCGTCGAGCCGGGGGTGGGGACGGTCTCGACCGGCTCCAGTGGAACATCGGGCGGCACGTTGCCTCGCGCCCCGATTTCCGCTCGTTCCAGGTTGGCCGCATAACCGCAATCGCGGCAGTGGACGATCCGGTCCTCCCCGTTCTCGGCCGGCACCATGAACTCGTGACTCACGTCACCACCGATAGGTCCGCTTTCGGCCTCCACGGCCAAGTAATCCAAGCCACAGCGGTCGAAAATGCGGCAATAGGCGTCGTACATCTTCTGGTAGCTTCCGGCAAGTGACTCGACGGTGGCGTCGAAGCTGTACGCGTCCTTCATGATAAACTCGCTGGTGCGAAGAACGCCGAATCGAGGCCGTTCTTCGTTGCGGAATTTCGTCTGGATCTGGTACAGCGTGATCGGCATCTGCCGGTAGCTGGAGATGTGGCGAGCGATCAGATCGGTGATGACCTCTTCGTGGGTCGGTCCGAGGGCGATGTGGACCTGGCGGTTCTGGCGGCGCACGGAAAAGGTGATCAACACGTCCCCAAAGGCCTCGACGCGCCCGGTCTGCTCCCAGAGCGACAGCGGCGTGATGGCCGGCATCAACAGTTCCACGGCCCCGGCGGCGTCCATCTCCTCACGCACGATCCGCTCGGCCTTGCGCAGCGCACGAAGCCCCAGGGGCAGATAGGTGTACGCACCGGCCATCACTTGGGTAATCAGCCCGGCGCGCAACATGAGCACATGACTGGGGATCTCCGCCCCTTCGGGCGTCTCTTTCATCGTGGGGATAAACGTCTGAGTCCAGCGCATCGCCTGTGCCTGTGCTGCTGGGGAAGAAGGCCGGCGGCGCAGCCCCGGATTACGCCCCCGGTTCCAGCACCCGCCGCCTGCTCAATCCGTCCGACCGCTTGGCCACCGACTCGTCACGGGCGCTGTACGCCCAACTTGTCGAAGAAAAACTTCACGTAGTCGTCCACCGGCCCGCTGCGGAGATCCTGGCCCACATAGTCTTCCCGCAGCTTCAGGACGCACTCCACACCCAGCTCCTCCAGTTTCTCCTTGAGCACGAAGCCGAACTTGGGATGATGGATGTGCTGGCTGCCCCTGGAATTCGGGGGCAACGGCGTGTTGGGCTGGGGATAGAACAACAACACCGGCGGGTCGTCCGCGGTGGCGTGGTTCAGGGGCGAAGCCTCCTCAAACAGGGGGAAGAATTTCGGGTCCTCGACGTCCTTGGCCGACTCCATCCCGAAAAACGCAATCAGGGCGCTCTCCACCTGGTCCGTGTTGAACAACTTCTGGATGAAACGCGGATCGTACGACGTTTGGGCCGCATACACCACGGCGCAAGCCAGCCGCGTCGACTGGCGAGCCACCGGATCGGGGCTGTCCGGATCGGCCAGGTCGTCGTGGAAGGCCAACCACAAAGAGATCCCCGCCCCCGCCGAACCGCCCGTGGCGCCGATCCGCTCCGGGTCGATCTGGTACTTCCTCGCATGATACCGGATGAACTGAACGGCCCGGGCCGCGTCGTGCATCTGCGCCGGGAAGGGGGCCACATCGCTCAACCGGTAATTGGCCGCCGCCACGGACACGCCTCCTTCCAGGAGCCGGGCCAAAAGGGCCGAATTCACGCTGCTCTTGTCACCCCGCCGGAACCCCCCGCCGTGGAAATAGATCACCAGCGGCCTCGGCCCCTCTCCCTCCGCCCGCCACAGATCGAACACGTTCCGCCGGTGCTCGCCATACTTCTCGTTGGCAAAATCCGGGTCGCGCGAGGCCACGAAAAGCCGCCGGCTCAGCTTGGGCCACACCCGCCGGAATTCCGCGTCCTCCTCCGGCGTCACGTAGCCGTCGCGATTGGCGTCAATGCGGTCAAACAGGTGCTTGATCCGAGCAGGAAACTCGTCTCGGGCCAGCTTGCCGTCGTTGTCCCGGTCATAACGCAAGAGAAACCGTTTGGCCGGGTCCTGGGCAAAGCCCAAAGCCCCCCCAAGCAAAATGCCCGTGGCCACCGCCAAAATGCCGATCGCTCGACTCCTCATGACCAGAACTCCTTTTTGTTTCCCTTACCTCCATTGCCCAGACCATGGCGAATGACTACCGGGTAATTTAGCACGACCGGACGACCGCGTCGATGGACATTGTGCGGCCAAAGGGCGTGCGTCGGGATCCGAGGACGCCGAAAACTGGGAAAGCCGGGGATGCTAGGAGAACAGCGCAAATTCTGCCCACGCCGCGCCCAAGCTTTCCTGGCACCTGGCATGCCCACGAAACAGAGCCTGATCCCGGCGGCGACTCCCGCTGCGGACAGCCAGCGGGAGGCGGCCGGCAAAGAATCCTGGGCGCTTTCCCGACGCCGGCCCTCACGGGCGAAATTGAAAGGAAAACAAATCCGCCTCCTGCAGGTGGAAGCGGATCCGCACCGGTCGACCCGCCCACGCGCCCAGCGACGGGGCCCCCTTCCACTTCACCTGGGCCTCGATCGCGTCACCTCGCAACGGCTGGCAATCGCCCAGGCTGAAACCCTCGACCGGCTGGCCATCGGCGTCTTGGATCTCCACCCCCAGCCGGCCGCGGGCGTGCGTGGCGAAGTTCACAACCAGGCGGTTCCCTTCGAAGCGCAAGGGGCGGGTGACCAATTCGCCGCCAGCCGGGCCGGCCTGGACCGAGACGAACCCGTCGACACGGTAGGTGAATCGGCGCAACCGGCTGTCCGGGCCGGTGTAGTAGGCTTCGCTCGCGTAGACGGACCAGTGCTTCTCATCGCCCGGCAACTGGACCAGGCCCCAGGCCATGTAGTTGCTGCGGTTGCCGTCTCGATCTTCCGGCGCCGTGATGGGGATCACCGCTTCCAGCCACCGGTGGAACGTTCGGCCGTCCCGGCTTGTCATGAACGTGGGCTCCACCTGCTGGGTCTTCGGCAAGAAGCGTGTGGGGAAACCGATGTAGATGTGCGGGGCGCGCGGGTAGGGCATGATGGCATTGGTGTACAGGTGCTCCCGAGGAGCGCCGGGGTACTCCAGCAGCACCGGATCGGTCCAATGGAGAAAATCCGTGGACGTGCAAGTCATGATGTCTCGCACGCCTCGGTTGAAAGTCCGATGGAATTCCGTGTAACGCCGGCGCACCGGATCCCAGAACGCCAGGTTTTGGGAATCGAAGGCCCCCTGGGTAATCACCGGCTCCTCGCTCATCAGTTTCCAGTGGATGCCATCCGGCGACTGGAAGGCATAGAGCCCACGTTTGTAGCCACGCGAACCCCGCCCTAACGCCTTGTAGCGGGCCTCCGGCGGGCACGCCGGATTGGGGTCCTTGAAAGGTGTAAAATTATGTGACCCCACGCCGTCCCAAACGATGTTGTTCTTCTTCGAACCTTCAAACTCGAACAGCCCCAAAGCCGGCTTTGTCCAATGGATACCGTCCCGGCTTTCCGCGTAGCAAGTCACCTCAGGATGGGGCGCCTTGCGCTGCTGCCGGTCCCAATGCGACCCGCGATAGTACATTCGGTACCGATCGCCGTCCTGAAAAATGGCATAGTACGCGCTCGTGTTGCCCTCCCAAGGTGCGTCCGTCACCAGCACTACCTCCTGCGGCTCGGGCTTGTGCAGCAACAACGTCGCTTGGCCCGAAAGCGAATCGATCAGATAATGGTCGACGAAAAGCTCCAGCCGTGAGCCCACCTGGATCGGTTCGGCCGCGTTAGTGGGCCCAAGGCCGCCGGCTATCGCCAACACCGCCGCCACGCCGCATAAGGACAAATTCCTCTTCATGACCGAAGCTCCTGTGAAGGGACAAAGGACGTACTCCACCCACCCCTTTGCGCCCTATGCTGCCCCATTCTCCTGCCGCGATCAACCCCCCCCATAACGCGAGACAAAGACATCCCCTTTGCCCGGGCGCGGCGCCAACCCCGCCGCAGGCGGATCCTTTTCGGCGGTCGACGGCCGAACGTCGCGCGTTTTCAGAACCTGCGGACTGACCAAGGCTGTCAACAGGGCCGTAGGGTGGGTCAAGCGGCGGGACGGGCAAAGAGCCGGAGGCGACTTTGGCATCGTGCCAGCGACACACATTGGGCGAGCCGCAAAAACGAGCGCCGACCCACCACCAGGCGTCCCATGAGCTCCTTTCACCGCATGGTGGGTCCGCGCTGCACCATCGGCCAGTCGAGACTCTGGGGACCATAACAGCACCCGCGGGCCCGTTGATCATCGCCTTTCATGGTCCGCTTGACCCACCCTACTTGCTTCCCGGTCGGCCCAGGCGTTGCCGGTGGTGATCGACCGGGCCCGGTCGGCGGTCACCACGGCGCAGGCCAGGTCGTAGCCCCGCTCGGCCGTCTGCACGTCCATTTTGTACTGGCCTGCCGCATCACCCACCTCATGCGACCAGTTGTTTTCGATCTGGTGCCAGTCCCAGGCGTAGTCCAAATCGCACTCGTTGGGCCTCGGCCGTGTGCCACCGCGGAGGACCCGAAGGTGAGGGGGACAACGCCAAGAAAAGAAAAACCAGATCTCACCCCCCCGGCCGAACAAGGAAACGGCGAACGCACGACGCAGCCCAAGCTTTGCTCCTGAGAAAGGGGGACGGACCTGGAGGAGGTAACGGCCCGTTCCCGCCGATCGCTCCCGGCCCTCGTTGACAGATCGTTCCCAGGCATAACCGAAGTAATACCGCCTCGCCTGAATAATTTCGTACAGTGGACCGGTTGGGCGAAGGCAAGAAAGATGAAACTCGGGTGGCCTCGGCGCTTGACGCCGACAAAAGCCTTTGCCAAAATCGCTTGTGGCCTCCCGGAGGCTGGCCTGGGCCACGTCACATACCCCGCTTG
>DQVB01000504.1 GCA_015661985.1 Planctomycetota bacterium
GCCCCGCCGCTCAAGCCGTTGGCCGGCGCGGGGCGCCGAGCCCCTTTGACGGCACCTCGGCCGTTTGCCGAGGCGCCGCTGTCCCGGCGACAGGGCCAAGCCGATTCGTCTCCCCTGCCCAATCGGAAAACGTTAAACTCGCCCGCCTCGAGTTTCGACTGCTCATCCAGAGAAATTGGGCAGGATTGTAAGATAGAGAGAATAGGATGCCGATGTCTCAGAATGGTAAAACGGGCCTGGATGGAAGCGCGCGGGCGGGGATCCAGGTTGCCGAGGGGAGAGGACACGGATGGCTGGCTCCAGGTCCATAGGAACCGGAACATGGCCGCCTGGACAGGGAGTGCATGCCACGACAGAAAGGCGCTGGCCGTGAAGGGCGCGCAGTGTGTGTTGCTGCTTTGCTTCATTGCCGGCTGGCCGGTCTTGCCCGGCACGGCCCAGCTCACGCCCTTGCCGCCATCCGTGCCCGCAAGCCAGCTGTGGGTCCGTCCAGACGCCTCATGGGAGGCGATCGGCGAAAGGGCAGAGACCGAGCCGCAGGTGCCTCTGGTGTGGGTGGACGCCCCGGCCAGCCTGCTTCAACCGGGCTGGACGTGGCAGCTATTGCCTGAAGGGCTTCTCTACCGATCGTATTTGGCCGGCGGACGTGAGCCCCGATTGGCCGTGCACTTTGTTCATGTAGAAGGCGATGGTTGGCTGGGGGACCTGACGCTGGGGGCCCGGATCGGTTTGCTGCGCTATGGCAGCCTGGACCCGCGCAAGCCCGAGGGCTGGCAGTTCGACGTCGAAGTGGCCGCTTTCCCCCGCGTCCGGCTGGACTGGGAACGGGACATGATCTCGGCCGACTTCCGCTACGGGTTTCCGCTCACCTATCGTCGTGGTCGGTGGGAAGGCAAGCTGGCCTATTATCATCTCAGTTCGCACTTGGCCGACGAGTACCTGGAAGACTATCCCGAGGCCACGCGGATCAATTTCAGCCGCGATGCGGTGGTGTTGGGTGTGGCCCACCGCCCCCACGAAGACCTGCGCTTGTATGTCGAGGCGGGATGGGCGTTCTATACGGACGGAGGCAGCGAGCCGTGGGAGTTCCAGTTCGGTGTGGACTACGCGCCAGCCCGGCCCTGGGGTTTTTGGGGATCGCCCTTTGTGGCCATCAACGGCCGAATCCGGGAAGAGGTGGACTTCGGCGGCAACCTGACCGCGCAGGCTGGACTCCAATGGCGGAACCACGCCGGACGGCTGGTCCGAGCCGGCCTGCAGTACTTCAACGGCAAAAGCGATCAGTACGAGTTCTTCCGCCAGCACGAACAGCAGATCGGCTTCGGCATCTGGTACGACTATTGACCCACCGGTCGGTTCCGAGTGTGCCGCGGTCGGGCCGGTTGTGGCTCCTGTAGGAACGGGCACGCCTGTGAGGCGGCCACGATCTTTGGCCTTTGGAAGCGGCTTGACGACGGAAATCCGAAACGACTCGTCTGGCGCCCCTGCGGTCGCTGGCGCCGGGGTCAACAAGAAAGGCGGCCGCGTCTCGAGACGCGGCCGCCGTCAAAAGGCCGTCCGGCAACCGGGCCGGCTATCGAGCCGACCGGACGAGATCGTGGGCCAGACTCTCGATGAAGCGCCGGGCGGCCATGTATTCCTGCGAGGGCATCTCGCGAATGTGGCTCTTCAACTCCTCAAGCATCTGATGGGCAGCCCTCTTGGCCTCAGCCAACGTCACCGGATCGATCTCCCCTTGCGCCGCTCGCAACGCGAAGGCCCGATCCAAACCAGCCCGAAACGGTTCGTAGTGGCTAGCCAACAGCACGCCGGGCCACTGGATCCGGCCAGTGATCCAATCCACATGCTTCGGGCTCAGCGGCCGGGGTCTGGCACTGGCCGCAATCCGCCGCAGCTGCTCTTCCGTGGGCCGCGGCCTGCGATTGGCCGCCCGCTTCCGGCGGTTGTAGTCCCGCAAGGAAAAGTACGCGTGCACCTCCTCTTGGCGGTTGACGATCTCCTGGTGTCGGGCCGCCGCATAGGCCCGGCGCGCCTCGGCGGTCAACAGGTTGTACTGGCCCCAGGCGCGGATCAGGTCCCCTGAGCCGCGGAGGTAGCCCTCGGCCGCCGTGGAAGCGTGATGCCGGTATCGCAACCCGCCCCCGAAATCGGGTCGCCACCAGCCAAAACCCGCATAATGGACCGGTGGCCACACAGCCTGGGCCTGCGCCGTTGCTACCACCAGTAAGGCCGAAAGAACCACTGCAGCGACCGCGAACCATCCGCGAACCTTCATCACTCGTTCTCCTTGCGTGGCACGAATGCCCGTCTGCAGACCCTATCGGGCACTGCGCTGCTTCGTCCGCCCGGGAACGCCTGGACAAGCCGTCGAGGCTGTCGGCCGCTCAGGCTTGCGTTCGCTTGCGTTCAATAATTCTATGTCTGATACCCGCCCTGGGCAGCAATCCTCCGCCGCGAATCCGGAATTCTTGCCGGTACGGGAGCAGCCAGCGGCAAGCTGACCAATAGGTGGGTTTTCTTTGCACCAGAAGTGTCGCATCCAACCCGCCTGTCTCGGTCTACCCCCTCGTCTGGTGAGCGGCACCCACTTATTGGCGGGTGCCGTCGTTACTCATCTGCTATTCTTACGCGTCAGGTGCATATGGGGGATCGATTTTTCTTGCGCAGGGGCGGCCAGCAGGCCCTCGTTGGGGTTCGCTGCCGGGCGGCATGTTACGCTTTCTTGTCGGCGCCACTGCGGCACGGCCGGGTGCCAGCCGATCGTTTCTCGGCCGATCGGTGGGCCGCCCCTTGCTTCCCCCAAGATTGCCGGTGGCGATCTCAGATGCGGTTGATCCAATTGGAATCGGTGAGCCAGCTTCGGCGGGCAGCGGAGGCGTGGGATCGGCTGTGGCAGCGTAGCGACGTGACTCTGCCCACAGCCCGAGCCGAGCTTGTCGCCCAGTGGGTCGAGTTTTTTGCCGATCGGGGGGCCGTGTGGTTTTTGGCGGTCGAGCAGGATGGCGATTTGGCGGCCGCCCTGCCGCTGGTGGCCCGCCGAGTGGGTGGGGTGGTTTCGGCGGCTGACGTGGCGCGGAACTGGTGGTCGCCCAGCGGCGAGCTGCTATTGGACCCCGAGGCGGACTGGGCTGTGGTGAACCGTCTGGCCGAGGGGGTGGTCCATTTACCGCGGCCTCTGGCATGGCTGGAAGTGGTGCCCTACCGCACCCCGTCGTGGCAAAAGCTGCTGGGAGCCGTGGCTCAGTCAGGGGCAAGTCTGGACATCCATGTCCGCGGCCGTTGCGCCACGCTGAGCCTGGCGGACGACTTTCACGCCTATCTGGCCACCCGCGACGGCCGGCATCGGTACAACCTGCGCCGCAACCGCAGGCGTCTGGAGCAGCTGGGCACCCTGCGCACGCGGGTGATCACCGAGTTGGCAGCCAGCGAGGTGGAGCGAGAGCTGGCCCGGGCGTTTGACATCGAACATCGCAGCTGGAAAGGTCGGCGGGGCCAGTCGGTGTTGGCCACGCCGGGCATGTTCGGCTTCTTTTGCCGGCAGGCGGAGACGCTGGCTGGCCAAGGCAGCTTCCGGCTGGCTTTCCTGGAAGTTGCCGGCCAGCCGGTGGCCTTCGAGATGGGCTCCTGCGGCAAAGGGGTCTACCACTCGGCCAAGATCGGGTACGACCCGGTGTACCGGCGATACGGCCCCGGCCAGCTGCTCCGCGAAGAGTTGATTCGCTGGCTCCACCAGCAGCCTGGGCACGTGGGGGCGGATTTTCATGCCCAGCCGGTCGGGGCCGCGGGCCGCTGGGCCAACGGCTCTTACCCGCTGGCCCGGGTCGTGGTTGCCAGCGGCCGGTTGTGGGGGGCCGCTTGCCTGGCCGCCTACCGGACCTTGGGCCCCCTGCTCCGCCGCCTGCGGGATGCCCGCCAGTCGAGGAGACGACACTGACGCACCTGGGTGTTGCCAGCGCCGCTTCGCAGCTCCTCCCCCCCCGCGCATCGGCGGACAGTTGCCCCCGTCGATCGAGCTTCGGGACTTGATCAGCACCGTCCCCATCCCCCTTTTTCGGCTTGGTTCATTTCGGCCCCTTTCCGGGAGACAGCCCCCGGAAGCGGTTCGGTCGGTAGTCCCGCCTTGAGGCGGAATGATCGTCCCCCGTTTGCCGGCGCCCCCATTCCGGCTAAAGGCGATACTACAAACAGAGCGACAGCTTGCTTGGCTGCCGGACTGTTACCCCGTTTTGAACCGTGCCCCTTTTCCCGTCCCGCCGGGGGCCCTGGCCCGATGCCTGGCAGACGGCCGGATGCCTGCCCTGCCTGCGCTATTGGCGTTGACCCATTGGCCGCCAGGCTCCACACTGTGGCGCCATGCGCAGGCTCACTCGATACGTCCTCAGCGACCTACTGAAGGTGTTCGCCACGTCGCTTACTGTGCTGACGGCGGTCGTGCTGGTGGGTGTGGTTGTGCGCGAGGCGATCAACCAGAGCCTGCCGCCCGGGCCCGTTGTCGCCCTGGTGCCCTACGTGCTGCCTGAAGCGCTGCGGATCACCATACCGGTCACTTTGTTGTTGGCCACGACGACCGTGTACGGCCGGATGGCGGGCGCGAACGAGTTGGTGGCCATCAAGTCGCTGGGGATCTCCCCCACCGGCCTCATATGGCCCACGTTGGTTTTTGCGCTTTTGGTGAGTTTCGGCGCCGTGTGGTTGAACGATTTGGCGGTGTCCTGGGGCCGGCCAGGGATGCAGCGGGTGGTGGTCGAGTCCGTCGAGGAGATCGCCTATGCCATGCTCCGGACCCACAAGCGGTACAACGCGCCCGGGTTCTCGGTGATCGTGCGCGGGGTCGAGGGGCGGCGACTGATCCGGCCCATCGTGTGGATCCGCCATCGCGACGGGGTGCCGGCCGTGACCATCTCGGCCGAAGAGGCCCAACTGCAGTCGGACCGCCGCCGAGGCATCCTGACGGTGGCCGCGCGGAACGCGAAAATCGAAACCGAAGGGGGCAGCATCGCCCGGGTGCCGGGGGTGTACCGGCGTGATATCGCGCTTCGCGAAGCCAGCCAGGCACAGGTGGTGCCCTAACGCGCGTCGTCGGTCCCCTTGCGGCAGATCCCTCGGGCGGGGAAAAAAAGCGAGCAGAGATCGACGAACTCACACAGGAAATCACCGTCCGGGCAGCCCACGCCTTGCTCTCCGCCCGGCTGGAGGCTTGGGCCGGCGGTCCTCTCCACGTGCTGACAGGCCGGCTCCACGATTGTCGCCGTCATCTGTACCGCCTACTGACCGAGCCCCACCGCCGTTGGTCCGCCGGCTTCAGCTGCTTGTGTTTCGTCTGGGTGGGGGCCCCCATGGCGATCCGGCTTCGTCACCGCGAGTTCCTCACCAGCTTTTTCCTCTGTTTTCTCCCGGTGCTGGTCGTCTACTATCCGCTGTTGATGTTAGGTATCGACGGTGCCAAACATGGAACGGTGCCGCCAGCCACCGTGTGGGCGGGCAATCTGCTATTGATAGCCTGGGGCGCCTGGCTGTTGCGGCGCGTGTTGCGCTATTGACACGCCTCGGGACAGCTACGAATCCGCTTGCCGCGCCGCGTGTGACCGCCCACCAAGACGTCCCACCGAAAGTCCCAAGGGGGTGCCCAGCCAGTCATCTTCGAGCTCAGACGGCACGGGTCAGTCGCCGGGCGGGGCCTTCTTGCCAGTGAGCTCCCAGGCCACAAGCCATCGAGTCGTGCTGGGCTTCAATTGGAAACCTTTGCGGAGTCGCCGGGCCAGATCGGGCATATGGGCTGCGCCGAAGAAGATGGCCACGCGTCGGTCGCCGCTGGCCAGCCGCTTGCGCAACACCTCCAGGGCCACCTTGTTCCGTTCGCTTATCAGTGTGGAACCCTTCGGGCCTTCAATGGCCTGCAAAGAGCCCTCCATGTCTTCGACCTGTTCGGCGAGGACTCGTTTCAGCGCCAGGGCGCGGTCACGACTGAACAAGGCCATCAGCAGTCGCACGTCGGTATCCCCGGTCGTCCCCGCTTGTTCGGCCAGCGCATGCCAGAACATACGGAAAAAGATCTGCAGCATGCTCTCTCCCCGCTGCCGCATGGTTTCAGCGAACTGTTCAGCCGTCATGTCGGCATGGACAAAGTTCCTCGCGCTGTAGTCGATACCGTTCAATTGAAACTCCAGCTCCAACACCCGCGTCATGCCGCGCTGGAGTAACGAAACCGGATGGCTCGAATCAGCCGGGATGCGCTCCGCCAAGTCCACACCGGCCGGGGCGACCATCTCGTACAGGACCGCATCGTAGCCCTTGAACAGCTGGTTCAGCCGCCGGTAGTAGCTCTTCTCGGCTACGTGGACCGCGGCTACCAGGTCCACGGTGGGGCCACCTTCTTGGACCGTGGTGGGCACGAACCGGACGATGGCTGACTCCAGGGCCAGGGGCTTGCCCCGGCTGTCCCGAGCAAGGCGAACGAAACGTTCGCCATCCCGCTCTTTCGACGCTTCGTTGGCCGGGCAAGGCGCCACTGCGGCCACCGCAGCCAGCCAAGCGGCGGCCGTCACCATGCAACGGCAACGGCGGGCAAGCGGCTCGTGCCACGATGTCGGATGTCTGGTTGTCGGGCGCATGGGAGGGCCCTTTCGTGCCAAATCATTGGCCCCTGTAGTGGGGCAAAGAAAGCCTGGGGGTTCCTGCAACGAGCCAGTCTGGCGATCCCTCTTGGACGCACCCGCTCCGCTGGCCTGGTACCACCTGAACGCCTGATCCGACTAACCATGTGGGCCACGGGGCCGCCCTGTTTTACCCCCTGCGACGGGTGGATCCGACCATGGATCTTCCGCCCGATCCTGGGTGTAGGGGCATCAAGTGACGGATGACACACAGTCGCGCACGGCCGGGTCCTGGCCCGAAACAAGTCTAGACCCGAAACCAGGTGGGGGCAACCTTCCCCCGTATGGTGGAAAGAGCCGGGCGGGGGCGATCGGAGGAGAGATTTTTCAAAAAAATTCGGCCCCAGGGTATTGCAATTCTTCGGCGGGTCGTTAAAGTGAAAGTGTTAGGCCTAACGCTCGGGCCTCCTCAGGTTCCTGCCCCGCCTGAGGAGGCCTACAACCAATCGGGCCTCCTCGGGTTCCTGCCCCGCCTGAGGAGGCCCACTCTTTTTTCTGGGAACTTCCGGCCCGCTCGCGGCGTCGGATTTTTGTCTGCCCGAAGCGGTCGATTCGATCGATCTACGCCTCTCTGGGCCACCGACGTGCCCTGGGGAATTTCCTTGACGGAGTGGATGGGCCCGATCATCATAAAATGGTAAAACTGGCCAACATAGACAATCCTTTTCGCCGTTTTTCTGTGACAGGCGGGGGCCCCTGGCCGGGGTGGACGCCGGACGCACTTTGGTTGACGCGGTTGGACGATTTGGCTTCCATTGGGAAGGGGAGGTTGGTTTGAGGGCGCAGCAAGGCTGCCTTTCGGGCTGCTACTCTCCGGGAAACGGGAACAGATGAAGAGCTGGCTGGGGTTCGACGGGATCGACCGACTACAAGGCCTTGCCGTTGGCCTGATTGGCCTGCTTGGTGCGGTGGGCGATCGGGCTTCCATTCGGGCCATGGCCCCGGCTGGGCCTTGGCGCCGCAGGCAGCTGTTGGGCAGCGGCCGGTGTAGGGCTTACAGGGCGAAAGGGGCCACGTCTGGTGCCCCAGTCGGGCACGATCTGCGAGTGCAACGAAGCTGGCTGGGTAACCGCCTGGTTCGGTTTCGCGCGAGGACGTTTCTACGATACGGGTGGTGCATAAGCGAGCCGGAGGGGACGAACCGGCGGATCCCCGTCGAGTTGCCCGCGCCGGCGGCACCGGCTGTCCGTCGTCTTTTTTGGTCATCAACCGGTCCGGAGGTCCACGGAGCATCAGAGCGGATGCTGGCAGGATCTGGAGTCCAGTTCTGAGGAATGAGCATGATGTCACGATTCCGATTCCTTGGTCTGCGAACGATCACGTCGAGGTTCGCCGCACGGCGGAAGCGACCGGCGGGGCGCCACGGCGCGTCCTTGAAGCCCCGGCGGCTTTTGGTCGATCCGCTGGAGCGGCGCCAACTGCTCAGCGTGACGCCGGCCCACTACCAGGACGTGCTGGTCAACCAGGTGGTCAACGAGAACCTCCAGGGGACCTTCGCCAACGCCTTTGATTTCCAGCAGTATTCCACTTCGGAGTCGGTGGCGGCGGACAACGACGGTGATTTCGTGGTCACCTGGACCCGCTACGATCCTGTTCTGGATGCCGGGGGCAATCCGGTGTTGGACCCGCAGACGGGCGAGCCTATGACGGAAGCCAATATCTACGCCCGGTATTTCACGGACGAAGTACAGCGGCTTATGTTCCCCAACGAGGTGCTGTCGGACAGCATCGACCAGTATGCGCGGTTTTCGGTGGTGGCCGGCGGCACCGAGGTGCAGAAGATCTGGATCAGCGCCACCTACGAGCCCAGCGCTTCCTTCCAGACGCCCATCAGTGGTACCTTCACGCTCCAGTTCGACGTGAATCAAAACGGCGTGATCGACGGGGCGGCCGAGGAGGTGACGATCGCCTACGACGAGATGGCGCCGCTGGCGGACAACGTCGAGGCCATTGAGGTGGGCCTGCAGGGGCTCGGTGGGGCGTTGGCCGACGTCACCGTGCGGGGGATCAATCCCCACGAGTATCTGGTGGAATTCGGCGACGCGTCGCGCGACGCGGGCGGGGTGCCGCTGGACCAGCCGGAGATTCTGGTGGACAAGCTTACCCTGAATCTGACGGGCTTCCTCCCGGCGGTGCTAGTGGACACAGTGCGCGAGCCCACGGAAATCACGGGTATTCCCATCACGCCCGATGACCCCTACCTGACGGCCACGGCCATCGAAGAGGCCTTCTTGAACAACCCGGCCCATCCGTGGCAGCAATTCGCCCTGGCGCCGATCGATTTTCCACCGCCGGAGCGAGTGAATGAAGCATTGCTCGGGACCGACCTCCCCTATTACGAGCCCCTGCTGATTCGGGGACCTGTGCCGGACATCCGCGTGACGCCAGTGTTCGATGTTCCTGGCCAGGAGAACGGAACGGTCTTCGACGTGACGTTCGTCGGGGCGTTTGGCAAGCAGGATCAGCCGGAGTTGGTGGCCACTCATGTGCAGGACGAGTTCGGCAACCCGCTGCCCCTTTTCGATGTCCAGACGCTCAAGGAGCCGAGTCCGGAGTTTCGGGTGAACCCCGAGGAGCCGGACGACCCGCTTACTCCGGGCCCGGACAAGTTCGACCAGACCAATGCCGTGGTGGCCATGGACGCCGACGGTGAATTCGTGATCGCCTGGCACAGCGAGGTGCCTGACACGACGGTCGCAGGAAGTGTGCGCGACGTGTTCGCCCGGCGCTTCCGCCCGGTGGGGCTGGTGGACCCGGCGGACGTGACCTACGTGGTCGACTCGGACCTGGACGGTGTGCCGGAGACACCCATCCAAGGCGTGCGCGGGTTGGTGTCGCCCCATGCCCGTGTGAAGCAGGTGATCACCTTTGATGCGACCGCCGATCCGTTGGTCGGCCCGTTCCGCTTGAGGATCGGTGATTACGGAACGGATGACATCCATTTTGACAGCACGGACTTGGACGCCGTGGTCCGGGCGATCCAGCAGGAATTGAGCGACGGCGGGTTCACGGATGTCATCGTCACGGTCCGGAAGAACACCGATCCGTATCGGTTTCTGGTCGAGTACGACGCTTCGATCGGCGGCGATCGGGTACCTCAAGATGTGATCGGGGACGTGCGGCTGGAGTACGTGCCCGACGTGAACAACCCGCTGGCGGCGGCGGTGACCATCGAGGACAAGACCACGGATCTACTCACGTTCCGCGTCAACCAGACTACACGGGGCACACAGGAGCAACCGTCGGTGGGCATGGACGACCTGGGCAACTTCGTCATCGCCTGGACCGGCGCCGGCCAGGACATCAGCTTCTTCAATTCCGTGTTCGCCCAACGGTTCGATCGCGACGGGCAGCGTTTGGGCAGCGAATTCATGGTGAACGCCGAGGATACGTCGATCCACTTCAATCCCTTCGTGGCCGTGAGCAACGACGGGCATTTCATCGTCACATGGAGCGAGACGGACGACCCGAATTTCCTCATCGGGGATCCCTTCACGGTGAGTGTAAACGCCCAGGTGTACGACCCTACCGGCGCGGTGATCCGGCCGCAGTTTGGCGTCGGGGGCGGTGGGGGATCGTCGGCCGCCTGGGACTCGGAGAACAACTACATCGTCACTTGGGACGCCCTGGGTATTGATCCGGACAACACGGGTGTCAATTCCACCGGTGTTCGGAGCATCATGTACGCTTTTGACGGGAGCGTGCTGCGTGACGAGTTCCGGCCCAACAGCGCCAGCTTCGACCCGGCTGATCCCACCCTGTGGCCCGGCCGCCAGAGCAATGCCCATCCAGGGCTGGACGCCGACGGGGACCTGGTGATCGCCTACGACGGCTTTGGGCCTGATGTGTCCGAGGAGGTGAACGCCTTTGCCGGGAACGATTTCGGCATCGATGGGGCTTTCTTCCTGGCCGATCTGTCCAAACCCCAGAACGCCGACCTGCTGACGTTCTTCCCGTTGGGTTCGGCCCTTGCCTCCGGTTTCTTCCCCGGTGGAAACGGGTCCGACTTGGACGACGTGGACGGGGCCATAGAAAGTGTGCTGTTGGATGCGCAGCGGGCCGGAGCGACCGACGAACAACTGGGACGGCTTCGGGCGATCCTGGACAAAGCGGCTACTTTGGTTCGCGGCGAAGCCAACGGGGTGATGTTCAGCCGCTTCGACGCGGCCCCGGGCATCGGCCCGGACAATATCCTCTTCAGCGACAGTGTGGCCAATGCGCGGCGCGACGGCCGCAATACCAGGTTCTACATCGTGGCCCCGGTGAGCGAATGGTTGGCGGCAGGACTCAACCCGAACGACTGGCAGGACTTCGATATCCAGATCAACGGGCAGCCCACCCCGGCCTTGCGTATCGCCGTGGATCGGCCGAACAACGTGGTCAATCTGGCCAATACGCGGGACAATATCGAAGCGGCCCTGCGGGGGTTGGCCGGGACGGGCGTGAATTGGCCGGACGCCAACGACAACAACTTCCCCTACGAGGGCCCCGTCGAGGTCCGCCTGGTGAGCAGCTTGGAGATCCAGCAGCGGCAGGGCACCTACTGGGAGCTGGAAGATCCCTTCTCGGTATGGACGATTGGTGCCCGGCCGGTCGATCCGCAGGACTGGGTCTTCGAGATTACCTTCCAGGGCGAAGTCCACGATCAGTTCGTGGGAGTATCGATCACCAGCAGCCGCTCGGCGGCGTCGGGGAATCCGCAGATGCCCTTGGACAGTTTCTACTTCGTCTCGGGCACCACCGGCACGCCCCAGTTCAACTCGGATTTGGCCATGGAGCCGGACGGCGATTTCGTCCTCTCCTGGACCCAGGCCGAACAGTATACGATCGGCTTTACGGCCCTTCAGAACATCTACGTGCGCCGTTTCGAGGAGTCGACGGACACGGCCGGTCCGCAGGTTACGGATGTCACGCTCGTTGACGGGCAGCAGATTCTGACTCGGATCCAGCCCGTGGTCCTGCCCACCGGCCAAAGGCTCATTGACGCGGATGGCAAGAAGGTGATCGCCAGCGTCACGGAACTGGTCATCGTCTTCGACGAAGACATGGCTCGCATCGACCCCGGCAAGGTGACCGACCCGGAGAATTACACTCTGACCCGGGACGGCGAGCTGCTGGCCGACGTGATCCGCTCGGTCCGCTTCGGGCTCAATCTGGACACGAACAAATGGGAAGCCGTCCTCGTTCTGGATGCGGACCCGGACACGCCGGGGGCTGATCCTTTGCCGACCGGGCGCTACGAGCTTCGCGTGCGGAACACGCTCCGCGACCCTGTGGGCAACGCCTTGTACGCTACCGGTTTGAACCGGGGTGGAAGCGACTTCCTCATGGATTTCGACGTCTTCCACGCCGACCCTGTGCAGTTGCCCATCGACCCGGTCAGCGACGATCCGGGCGAACAGTTCACTCGCGGTGACGACCCGCTCATCCACAGCCCACAATCGGCAGCCATCGACGATGACGGGGAATACCTGGCCGCGTGGGTGAACGCCACGGACGATCCGAGTACTCCCGAGGACGATCGGGGGATCTACGTCACGCTCTCCAACGGGTTGCGCTGGGACGTCGATGCGGGCCAGCAACGGCGACGCGCGGCGGATCCCCAGCCGGTCGAGATCCGAGTGACGGACAATCCGACGGCCATGTTCCCGTCCGTAGCCCGGGACGGCGACGGCGATTTCATCGTCACCTGGTCCCAGGATGACGGCCCGGCCGGCGGCGATTGGAACATTTACGCCCGTCGCTTCGACGCCGCAGGGAACCCCTTCGCCACGCGCTACGACGCCGACGGCAACCCGCTGGACGATGGCATCTTCCGGGTGAATTCGGAGATCGCAGACGCCCAGCGCTATTCGACGGTGGCCATGGACGAGGACGGGGATATCGTGATCACCTGGCAGAGTCTGGGCCAGGACGGCGACGGTTGGGGTGTCTATGCCCAACGCTACTCGCCCCAGGGCGAGCCGCTGGGCGGGATCAACGAGATCCAAGCGATCACTTTCGACGGTACGGACGCCGACTTCCGTCTGGTCCACAACGGTACCACCACAGGGGTGATCTCCTACCGCGGTAACGCCTTCGCCATTGTCGACACCATCGCCGGGCAGCTCGATCAGCTCGGCCTCGAGGTGGATGTGGCGGCGGTAGACATGACGCAGATCCTCATCGAATTCGTGGGCACCGACGGCAGCGTGGACCAGCCGCAATTGGGCCTGACCATCCTCGCTCCCACACCACCGGAGGCGGTGGAGGTGAGCACCAAGGTGGACGGCGAGGGCGGCGAGTTCCTGGTCAACGACATGACCGATGGGAACCAGATGTTTCCCACCATCGGCATGAGCAGCGGGGGCGAGTTTGTCATCAGCTGGACGTCGGATCAAAACGGCGATCTGGACGTCTTCGCCAAGCAGTTCGTCTCCAACGACGCCATGCGGCTGCGCGGAGACGATCTGCAGACCCGCACCCGTCTGTGGAAGGCCCTCACGGGCGATGCCCCGCCCATCGCCTTCGGCGTCTCCACCGACGACCCGGCGGCCCATGTGGTCGGTCCTGGCAACGGCCTGGATGGCGTGGTCCAAGTGATCGAACCGCTCACCGGGGCCAGCGGCTCGGGTTCGCTCCTTTACACCGGCCGGCACATCCTCACCGCGGCCCATGTGGTGGACGTCGGACCGTTGATCGGCGTGCCGGCGGTGATCCCCGCGCCGGCGATCGACGTGGCCTTCGATCTGCCCACGGGACGGACGACCTTGACATCCACGCAGATCTTCATCCATCCGGACTACAACGGGAACATCCTGGAGGGCAACGACGTGGCCATCATCGTCTTGCCCGAGGAAGCTCCTCCGGCGGCTGAGCGGTATGATCTGTATCGGGGCACCGACGAGCTGGGCCAGGTGGCCGACCTGGCCGGCTACGGGATGTTCGGCCTGGCCACCACGGGCGTGCAAGGCTCTGACGGCAACAAGCGGGTCGTACAGAACGTGTTCGAGATCACCGGCGAACAGCTCAACGGCGTGCCGCCGGCCGATTTCGTCTTCCCCGTACAGTTTGCCTTGCCGGCCGGCACCGTGTTGGCCTACGACCTGGACAGCGGCAGTTCGGCCAACGACGCCTTCGGGCAGCTCTTCGGCATCATTGACGTGGGGCTCGGTGTGGCTGAAGGATCCAGCGCCTTCGGCGATTCCGGCGGCCCCTCCTTCATCGACGGGCGGATCGCGGGCGTGGTCAGCGGCGGATTGGAGCTGGCCAGCGCCGATATCGACGGAATCCCGGGCAACGTCAGCGCCGGGGTGATCGGCCTGCATTCCCGGGTCTCTGCCTTTGCCGACTACATCGATGCGATCGCCCAATCCAGCGGCGCGGAATTCCTGGTCAACGACACCGTGGCCGACGACCAGAAATGGTCGTCGGTGGCCGTGGACGCCGACGGGGATTTCGTGATCACCTGGACCAGCTTCGGCCAGGATGCTCCCACCGCCGCTCTCGGCGGCGAGGAAGGCGTATTCGCCAAGCGCTACAACGCGGACGGCACCGAGGTGATTGACCCGGCGACCGGCGCTCCGCTGGGTGAATTCCAGGTGAACACCACGGGCGAAGGCAAGCAACAGCATTCCCAAGTGGCCATGGACGCCGATGGGGACTTCATGATCGTCTGGGAAGGCTTGCAGAGGGGACTGACCGCAGGGCCCAGCTTCGGTATCTACGCACAGCGGTACGCCCGCAGCGAACTGCTGGGCACCGATCCCACGCTCGGCCCGAAGGGCGAAATCAGCAGCGAACTGCCCGTCAGCCTGGTGATGCCCGGCCAGCATCGCTACCCGGCCATTGCCATGGACGACACGGGCGATGCGTACATCGTTTGGGAAATCAACGGGATCGACGTCTTCCAGAGCTTCCTCCAAGTGGCCTCCGACGACGCCGGCCCTGTGGTGGCCGACGTGATCAATGTGGTCGTCGATCCGGCAGGCCGTGTCACGATGGAACGGATCTTCCCCGACACGGTGCTCGAGCCGGGGGTGAGCCAATTCCTGGTCAGCTTTGGTGAAAACCTGCTTGCACCCAGCGACACGTTCCTCGACAGCATCACGAACCGCGATAATTGGAGCCTGATCCGCAACGGCCAGGTGGTGCGTCGCGGCGTCAAGTCGGTTTCCTTTGACCTGAACCGCTCCTCGGACGCCGGCCTCGTGCCGGGGGCGACCAACAAGTACGAGGCGCTGATCACCTTCGACGGCGATCCGCTGGTCACAGGCGATCAGCCGCTGGGAGCGGGGGTCTATGAATTGAGACTCAGCGGCAGGGTGGAGGATCTCTTCGGGAACCGTCTGGATGGCGATGTCGACGGGCGGCCCGGGGGCGACTTCCGATTCGGCTTCACGGTGTTCGCCGAAGGCGGGACGGCGGGCTCCCCGCCCGGCGATCCCGATCCGGGCGACCAGGAGGACGATCTGGCCCACGACGACCCCACAGGCGATCAGATCGATCCGGCCGTGGCCTCGGACGCAGAAGGCAACTACGTGGTCGTCTGGGCCGAACAGGATCCGTCCCTAGACGACCCGACCGTGCTGGACTGGAACATCCACGCTCGCCGCTTCGACCGGTTTGGGATTCCCTTGGGCCCTGAGTTCATTGTGAACAATTACCGCAACGGCGATCAGCTGGACCCCGATGTGGCCATGGACGCCTACGGCAACTTCGTGATCGTCTGGAGCGGCGAAGGGGAGTTCGGGCACCCCGACCCACGGCTGATCGACCCCAGCGGCGTGTTCGCCCGCGTCTATGACGCCAACGGAAACCCCGTGGGTGAAAACGGGGCGCACGAAATCCTGGTCAACCAGACGCGGGTCGACAGGCAGCACCAACCGGCGGTCAGCGTCAACGACCGCGGCCTGTTCGTCGTGGCGTGGACCACCGAACCGGACAACGGCGCCAACGCGGGCGACGCGGCCGACGTGTTCGCCCGCCGGTTCACAATGACGGGACGGGCGTTGGGTGACGAATTCCGGCTCAACAGCACCACTGTGCACACCCAGGAGACGCCCGACGTGGCGTTGGCCGACGACGGCACGTTGGTGGCCGTCTGGGCCGCCTTCGACCACCCGGCGGACAACAACGACTGGGGGGTATTCGGCCGCCGATTCGACGCAGCCGACAACGCGCTGAGCGGCGAGTTCCGCCTCAGCCGATACACGAACGACAAACAGCTGGCCCCCCATGTGGCCATGGCCGACGACGGGCATTTCGTGGCCAGTTGGTCGAGCTTCCTGCAGGACGGCAACGGGTACGGCGTGTTCGCTCGTCGCTTCAGCCCGACCGCCGCGCCGCTGGATGCGTCGGAATTCCAGGTGAACCAGACGACGCTGCACTATCAGCACGAGTCGGCTGTGGCTATGGCCGACGACGGCACCTTCGCGGTCACCTGGTCCAGCTTCGGCCAGGACAACGAACTGGTCGAAGGCTTCGACGACGATTTCGGTGTCTTCGCCCGTATCTTCAACGCCGACGGCTCCGATCTGGAGGATCCGGCCAACCCCGGGTCGGCTTTGGGCGAGTTCCAAGTCAACGCCCTGGTGATCGGCGACCAGCTCAGCCCCGACGTGGCCATGGATGCCAATGGTGATATGGTCCTCGTTTGGCAGGGCCCCGACAACGACGATGCCGAAGTGCCCGGCGACCCCAACAACCCGGACACCGACGACTTCAACGGGATCTATTACCGCCTCGTCGGGCTCAGCCGGCCGGCCTTGGGAGACACCTTCGGCGCCGGCGGGGCGCAGATCCCCATCGCCGGAAACCCCTACTACGCCGGTCAAGGCGATGTGGCCGGGACGACCCCCTTCGTGATCGCGGGCACCGCCGGGGACGATCTCTTCCAGTTCACCGGTGGGCCAGATGCCGGGGCGTGGGTGGTGAAGGTGAACGGCCAGGCCGTTGCGGTACCGGCCGGCACGAAGGCGATTCAGTTCCTGGGCGAAGGCGGCAACGACCGGATTGTGGCCCAGGGCACGGCGGGGCGCGAAACGGGCTATCTGTTCGCGGCGGGCGATGCGGGCGGCAATAACCTGGTGTTCATCGGCGAAGGGTTCACCGTCACGGCGGCCAGCGTGGAGACGATCAACGTGTTGGGTGGCGGAGGCGGTGATACCGTGCATCTGTACGGCACCGCCGATGCGGACACGTACACGGGCACGGCTAGCTACGGGCGGGCCGTGGGAGCCGGGTATTTCCACAAGGTCCAGGGGGTGAGCCAGGTCTACTTCCGCGGCGGGGGCGGGGCGGATGTGGCCCGGCTGTACGGCACCGCGGGCGACGAACAGGCGACCGGCAGCCCGACCGGGGCCAGCCTGGCTGGCGATGGGTTCTTCCACCAGGTGGAGAACGTGCCCACCGTGAGCCTCTTCGCCGATGAAATCGGCTCGCCCGGCAACCGCGGTGACGACCGCGTCGAGCTGTCGGACGATCCGGCCGACGACGATACCTTCACGGCGCGGCTGACCGAGGTCACCCTGGCCGGGGCTGGCTACTCCATCCGCGCCGTGGGCTTCGACACGGCCGAAGCCACCTCCACCGGGGGCGCCGACGAAGGCTGGTTCTATGGCACCCCCGGCGACGACCACTACGTAGGCCGGCCCGATGAGGCAACCTTCACCAGCGTGGTGGACGGCATCCAGTACACCAACGTGGCCTACAACTTCCCCTGGAACGTGGCCTTCGCCAAAGGTGGAGCCAATGACCGGGCGGACCTGTACGATTCAGCCGGCAAGGACGGCTTCACGGGCACCTTCGTCTACGGCCGCATGGCCGGCCCGCGCGGCGATGGGGTCAACTACTTCCACCGCACCGTGCGCTTCGAAAGGGTGAACGCCTACTCGCAAAACGGCGACGACGACGTGGCTCGCTTCAAAGACGGGCCGTTCAACGACGAATTCCATGGCAACGTCGACGTCTCCTGGCTGGATAACAGCAAGGCCATCCAAAGGGCCGAAGGTTTCGCCACCGTGGTGGCCACCGACGTGGCCAACCCGCGCGGAGCGGTCGCCGATGCCGACGTCGGTACCAGCGTGGCCTATCTGACCGGGGATTCCCTCACCCAGGCCGCGGACGGCACCCGGATCTGCACCAGCCAGAAGGGCACCCAGACGTACGTGGTCAAGGTGCGGGATTTCGACCAGTACCATTTCAGTGCCTTGAGCTCGCCTTCAGGGCCGAGCGACGCGGAGCTGGCGGTCCTGGCCGGCGATGTGGCCCGCGCCGCCGGCCAAAACGACTCCGGGGACCACGAGGACGCTACCGACGCCGCCATCCTGGACCTGTTCTACTCGTAACAGGTCCGCACCTTCGGGGTGCGGCGGCTCGCCGCCGCTGTCGCACCGGCTCGGACGGCCCGACCTGGGGTGCCGGGGCCGGCCGGAAAGTGATCCGGCAACGGGTCGCCGCACTCCCAAGCCGGCGTCGGTCGCTCCACACCCAGCGCTGAAGGCTGGGCCGGAGCTGCGGCTCAGCCGTGCGGATGGACGATCACCTTCATTCCCTCTTTGTTTTCCATCGCGGCGAACGCTTCCCGGATTTGGCTGAGCGGGAAGTGGTGGGTGATGAGCGGTTCGACGCGGACCAGGCCTTTCTCCAGCAGCTGGATGGCCAATTCGTGGTGGCGCGGCACCGATCCGTGGGAGCCGGTGACGAAACATTCCTTGTAGTGGATCGTATTGGACAGGACGGACATGGGTCGTACGTGCTTTCCCAGGCCACCGAAGAGGTTCACGTAGCCGCGGTGGGCCACCATTTCGACGGCCTGTTCGTGGGCCTCGACCGATGCGCAGGCGGTGATCACCACGTCGGGTCCCTCGCCGCCGGTCTCTTCCCGGCATCGGGCCACCAGGTCTTCCTCCTCGGTGGCGATGTACACGTCGGCTTCGTAGAACCTGGCCATCTCCAGGCGCCGGCGACTCCGCTGGGCCGCGATCACTTTGGTGGCCCCCATGAGCCGGGCCAGGTCGATGAGCATGCATCCGACGGGCCCCAGGCCGATGATGACGACGGTCTTGCCCAGGGACATGTTGACCAGCTCCAGGCCGTTGATGGCGCAGGCCAGCGGTTCGGCCAGGGCCGCCACGTCGAAACTCAACCGGGCACTGAAGCGTGTGACAGGGCCTTCCTCCAACACGAGCCGGGGAAGCTTCATGTATTGGGCAAAGCCCCCGGGGAACTGGTAGCCCACGGCGTAGTTGATGGCGCAGTTGTTGCCCAGCCCGTTGCGGCACCAGTGGCATTGGCCGCAGGGCACATCGGCGCCCACGGCCACCCGATCGCCCGGCTTGAGGCGGGTGACGTTCTTGCCCACCTCGAGCACCGTGCCGGCCGTTTCGTGGCCGATCACCGCCGGTGGTTTGACCCGGGGATTGCCGTGCCGGAAGATGCGGATATCCGAGCCGCAGACGGCCACCGCTTCGACCTTGAGCAATGCCGAATCGTCGTCCATCTGCGGGTCTTCCACCTCCCGGTACACCAGTTTCCCCAACTCTTCCAGAACGCCTGCTTTCATTGCTCCCTTCCCCGCTTTGCTGGTCTCATCACGGTCATTGGTCCCTGTCAGACAATCGGTGCCGCTTCGGCGGTGCTGCCGCCGGCCGGGCAGTGGCCTCAGGGCTGTACCAGTACCTTGAGAAAGAACTCGCTCCCGTCGCGCATCATCAGCAAGGCCTCCCACGCCTGGTCCAGCGGCACGCGGTGGGTCACCAGGGGGTCCAGCTGGAGTTGTCCGGCGGCCGCGGCGGCCAGCACGGTGTGCCAGTCGTCGTTGTTGCCAGCTGGGCTGAAGGTGGAGTTCCAGCTGCCCGCGATGGTCAGTTCGCGACGCATGGTTTGGGAGATCAGTCCGGCCGGCAGCGTGACATCGGCCGAGGGGTTTCCCAGCACCACTACGCGACCACCGGCCCGGGCTGCGGCCAAGGCTTGGGTCATCGTAGCCGGCACGCCTGCTGCTTCGACACAGACGTCAGCCCCCTGAGCGTCGGTCAGGTCGAATACCCGGTGCACGGGGTCCTCGCCCGTTGGGTCGAAGGCCAGGGGAAAGCCGAGCTGCCCGGCCACTTCCCGTTTCCGCGGGATGGGATCGAAGAGCACCACTCGGGCAGCGCCCATGATCCGGGCCCACTGGGCCACCAACAACCCCACCGGGCCGGCGCCGAAGACCGCCACGGTCTGGCCCACCAGCTGGCCGCCGGCTCGCTTCAACCCGTGCAGAGCCACGGCGGCCGGCTCGGTCAACGACGCAGCCTCCAGGGACACGCCTTCGGGCACGCGCAACAGGTTCCTGGCCGGCACGACCACCAGCTCGGCAAAGGCCCCGTCGCGCCGTGACCCATAGTAGTCGTAATCGGCGCACTGGGCGAACTGGGCCCGCTCGCAGGCCGCGCACCGGCCGCACCACACCAGCGGGAAGACCGTCACCCGATCGCCCGGCGAAAACCCTGAAACGCCCGGCCCCACCGACTCGACCGTCCCCGCAAACTCGTGCCCGCAGACCGTCGGGAAGCGATACGTTCCTTTGACAAAGGCACGTGGGATATCCGATCCGCACACGCCGCAGAAGGCGACCCGGACCCGCACTTGGCCGGGCCCGGCCACCGGGCGGGCGATCCGCTCCAGCCGGCCGTCGCCCACGCCGTGGAGCACCAGGGCCTTCATGGTCGATGTCTCTCCCACGGTGGCTGATCCTCGATGGCACCTTTTCGTATCGTCTGAATGTGGGGCTGGCCCGGGCCGCGGCGTCGCCTGCCGAGGCCAACTCCAGTGGCCCTTCGGCCGGCACTCAACGGCTGCGGCCAGCCCAACCCTCGCGGATCGCCCGGTTGGTCTTCGCCACGTTCGCCCCGAGGTCATCGTGGGGGTAAAACCAACTGCTGGTGCCCGCCACCAGCACATCGGCCCCTGCGGCGACCATCCGGGGAATGTTCTGGAAACTTACGTTGCCGTCCACCGCGATGGGCACGCCCGCTGCGTCATCCTGCCCCAACAGCCGCCGGCAATCCGCGATCTTCCGGATCGCGCCGGCCGCCAACGGCTGGCCCGCAAAACCGGGATTGACGGTCATCAGCAGCACGAAATCCAGCCGCGGGCGGACGTACTCCAGCACGGCCAGCGGCGTGGCGGGATTCAACGCCACACCGGCCCGCATGCCTCGCTTCCGGATCTCCGCCAGCGTGCGATCCAAGTGGACACAGACCTCAGCGTGTACCGCCACCTGATCGGCCCCGCAACGGGCGAGCGGCTCGATGTACTGGTCCGGGTTGTCCACCATCAAGTGGACATCCAGCGGCAGGGTCGTGATGCGTCGCAGGACACATACCGTGTCCAACCCCAGCAGGAGATTCGGTACGAAGTGACCGTCGGCCATATCCACGTGGAGCATGTCCGCCCCGGCCTCCTCCAAGCGGCGGACGCTCTGCTCCAGGCGACCGAGCTCGCCGCACATCACTGACGGGGCCACCTTGATCGGGCAGCCCCGACCGTCTCCCCCCTCCACGGTGTCCGCCTCCGGACCGCCATCTGCCCATGCCCTTTTCAAATACTCCAACGAAGCCCGCAATTGGGCCGCCAAATCCTTGTCTGAATAGTCGCGACCCAGCTTCGGTCCGCCGATTTCCAGATATCCGGTCACACGATCCACAGGAACCACGTCGGCCTGCTCCATCAGCATCCGCCGCACGGGTTCGATTTGGATGACCCCCCCTGCCCGCTCCTCGGGTGCGAACCCGAAGGTCGAACAGTACCGGGCGTCCGTGTTCTTCAGATGGAGCTCGTACAGATGGGGCAGCGCGGCGCGGAGAAGTTCCAGGTGATCGTGACGAACCCGCAAGTGCCGGTCCACGTACGCGTGAGCGATGTCCACACAGTAGCCCACCCGCGCCGTTGCCCGAGGGTGCTGGCGGTGATGGGCCTCCAGTTCTTCGGCCATGGCGCGGATTTCTTCCGGCAGCGCAGGGGGTTCAGCCAGACACGACATGGGTTCGATGGTCAGCCACTCCACGCCGCGCTGGTAGGCGTAAGCCATCAACTCTTTCATATGCCTCAGGTAGCGGGCCAGCGCCCGCGGCTTCGTCTCCATCCGGTCCCGGTACACGGCGCCGGGATTGGAGCCCACCGAGCGCGCTTCGACCAAGGCGCCCACGTCGATGAGCCGTTCATAGCTTCGGCGCGCCGCTGCCTCGAAACCTTCTTCTTCGATGAAAAACCCACCCAATTCGCGGTGGGCCGTAAACACGCTGGCGATCTGAACCCCGTGGGCCTCCGCTTCGGCTCGCAGCCGCTCGAAAAAAACGTCGGGCAATTGGTACAGTTCGAAAAAGGTCCCCAGCTGCACACGCCGAACGCCCAATTCGGCCAACAACTGGAAGAGCCAAGGATAGGAAAAGCGATACTGGACCGGGTCCGTTTTGACACCGAGCTCGAGAACCAAAGAAGCCAACTTCGTCTCGCTCCTCGCTCGCAATCCCCGCCCGCCGGCCGCCGGCGCCCGCCCGCCGCC
>DQVB01000257.1 GCA_015661985.1 Planctomycetota bacterium
CGCCGGCCGAGCGGACAAGGCCCTAGCCGGCGGCGCCGGATACGGATGGGTTCTGGCCGATCAACTCCTCGGCATCAGGCCGAGGGGCATTTTTCTTCGCGTCCCAATAGGGCGAAAGCCGCCTCAGGTTGGCCACCACCTTGGGAAACACGTCGACGATCCGATCCACCTCCTCGTCCGTGTTGTAGCGGCTCAAGCTGAAACGGATCGATCCATGCACCGCGGTGAAGGGCACGTTGAGCGCCTTGAGGACGTGCGAAGGCTCCAGCGATCCGGAGGTACAGGCTGAACCGCTGGAGGCACAAATCCCCGCGTCGCTCAGCTGATAGAGCATCCCTTCGCCTTCCACGTAGTGGCAGGAGACGTTCAGCGTGTTGGGCAGCCGCGGGGCACCCCGGCCGTTGACCTGCACGCACGGGATCTGGTCCAGGATGGCCTGTTCCAGGCGGTCGCGCATGGCGCCGATGCGCGCCTCGTCCTCCTCCATGTTCTCAAAGGCCAGCTCCATCGCCTTGGCCAATCCCACGATGAAAGCCACGTTTTCCGTCCCCGCCCGGCGCCCCTGTTCCTGGTGGCCGCCGATCATGTAGGGCCGGCACGGCGTCCCCCGCTTGATGTACAATACCCCGACTCCCTTCGGCGCGTGGAACTTGTGCCCGGAAAAAGAAAGCAGGTCCACGTGACGGAAGGCGTCCGTCAGGTCGATGGGCAACTTGCCCACCGTCTGGGTGGCGTCCGTATGGAAGACGATGCTCGGATCCGTCTCCTTGGTCACCCGCGAAAGCTGCTCGATGGGGAAGATCACCCCCGTCTCGTTGTTGCCATGCATGATCGTCACCAGCAGCGTATCCGGTCGCAAGGCCCGGATGAACTGGCGCAAGTCCAAATTCCCATGCCCATCGACCGGCAGGAACGTCACGTCATAGCCGTTCCGCTGGAGGTCCTTGCACACCTCGAGCACCGCGGGATGCTCCACCGCCGTGGTGAGGATGTGACGCCGCTGCGGGTTCGCCTTGACCGTGCCGAAGATGGCCGCGTTGTTGCTTTCGGTGGCGCAGGAGGTGAAAACGATCTGGTTCGGCGCCACTCCGCCCAAACACCGGGCCACCGTTTCCCGGGCACGGGCCATCGCCACGGCCGTCCGCCGCGCCGGCTCGTACATGGAACTGGGATTGAAATACTCGGTCGTCAGAAAAGGCGTCATCGCCTCGAACACTTCCGGCGCCACCGGCGTGGTGGCGTTGTTGTCCACGTAGACCAGCTTGTCGTCCATCGGTGTCGAATCCCCAGGCAACGGTGTCGCACGAACCAGGCCCTCAAGCGGCACCTGTGGCCGCTGGCGTCCCCACCGGCTTCGTGCCGGTGGCACGAAAGGCTTCTATACCGCGCACGGTTTGGCGCTTCCGCAGTCGACGGGGAAGGGGCCGGCGAGCGGAAAAACCAAAGCGTTTTCGGTATAAACGTATCCGTTCACAGCGTGCAGGCCGTTTGCTTCTTGAAGTGCGGCCACTGGCCGCCGCTTTCGAGATCCGGGCAATCCCCCCGGCGCGCGGCCGAAGCCCCACAGCCGCCGGAACGAAAGCGGCAATGAATTGCCGCACTTCAAAGCCCCGTGAACGCTTGTTCCTGCGCTCCACGCGGCGCGTGACGGAATGGTCGATGGGCCAGACCTAGACCTCGACCACCCGGATCCGCTCGTCCACCATATCCTTCAACGTGCGCTCGATCATCATCTTCAACGTCTGGCTGGCCCCGGCACAACCCTGGCACCGGCCGCCCAGCTGGCAGTAGACGATATGGTCCTTGATGTCGACGATCTCCACGTCCCCCCCGTCCCGACGGAGCATGGGACGGACATACTCATCCATCACTTTCTCCACCCTTTTGGCGAACTGGTAGGGAGAAAGGGCCGTCCGGCCGTCCGACTTCCTGGCTTCTACCGAGGGCTCCAGTGGACGGGGTGGGGCCGCGGGCAACACAGGCAACTGACTGGGCTGCTTGCCCCAAATCTCGTCCAGCAGATCTTGCAGCCCACCGGGGGCGTGGTGACAGGACATGCACGCCCCGCCCGCCTTCACCGCATTGGTGATCTCGGGGATCGTCCGCAGATTGAGCTCCCTGATCTTCCGCCGCAGGTAAGGTTCGGTCAGCGAAAAGCACTTGCAGACGATCCGCCCCTCCTCCTGCTCGTGGGCGTGGATGTCGATCCCCAAGGCCTTCAGATCCACCCCCCGCCGCTGGGCCCAGTTGAACACGGCCGCTTCCAGAGCCTCGGCCCCCATGACCGAGCAGTGGATCTTCTGCTCAGGCAGGCCGCCCAGGAACTCGATGATGTCCTTGTTGGTGATCTTCAGCGCCTCGATGGGCGTGTACCGGCCCCGCTCGATCAACGTGCACAGGCCTTCGGAAGACGCGATGGCCGAGGTGCAACCGAAGGTCAAGTACCGTGCCTCGGTGATGACGTCCTTCGTCGGATCGGTCGGGTGCCGCTTCACCCGGAAAGTGAACCGCATCGCGTCGCCGCAGGCGATCGAGCCGTGCTCGCCAAAACCATCCGGGTTCTCGATCTCGCCCAAATGCGTTCCCGGCTTCCCGTGGACCGCGTCCATGAAAAGCTGTTTCGTCTTCTCGCTATATTGCCAAGCCATAGCCGCACCTTGCCGAAATAGGGGTCTCGATACCCCCCACGCCCGCCAAAGCCCGAGACTCAGTTTACCACTCGGCCCGCCCGGGCGAAACGGGCGTGAAACAGCCCCTTCGTGTTCTCCGGCCGCAGCCGCCCAAGCCCCGATTCCATCGATTTGGTGCCGCGGAATACCCGTTGGTGGCCCGCCGAGGCCGCACGGGACGGCCACATGCAGGTCAAACCCCCGTCAATCCCTCAATCACAAGGGGCGGATTCCTCTTGACCCGGCCCGCCGCATATTTTACGCTCCCGCCGCGCCCGGAAGCCCGCACTCGAAGGCATTTTCCACTGCTCAAGCCATGTTCTGGGACCGCCGATCCGCTGGTCACTTGGTTCACCCGGCCACCGTCGGGCTGGCCAGTTTCGTGGTGGCCGCCATGTGCTGGGCGGCGGCAGCGCCAATGGCCCGGTCGCCCGGCAATCCGCAGGTTGTGCTGCTCCGCAACGGCGAGGTCTTGCGGGGGCAAATCGATCGCCGCGGTGATCACTACTCGGTGATCGTCGACGGCGGGGTGATTACTTTGCGGGCCCGCGACGTGGAGATGGTCTGCCGGGACTTGGGGGAGGCTTGCCAGCGCAAAGCAGCTCGGATCCCGCCCCACGATGCCCGGCAGCACATCGAGCTGGCACGCTGGTGCCTGCGGCACGGGCTTGTCGATCACGCGCGCCTTCAGCTGGCTCGCGCCCGGGCCTTGGACCCGGACGATCCGGCGGTCGCCCTCGTTGAACGTCAACTCCAGGCCCCTCGCCCCGCCCCGCTCCCGGCGCAAGGAGCAGGACAATCCAAGCGCCGGAGCGATCCGGACGACCTGGAGCGCTTCGTCCGCCAATTGCCGCCCGGGGCCGTAGAGACCTTTACGCAGACCATCCAGCCGATCCTCAACCACCATTGTGCCGCCGCCGACTGCCACGGGCCGCAGGGGCGAGGTCGCTTCCGGTTGTGGCGGCTCCCGGTGGGCCGACCGCCCACCCGGCGGCTGACCCAACGGAATCTCCAGGCCACCTTGGCCTGGGTCGACCAACAGTTGCCCGAAGCCAGCCCGCTGTTGAGCGTGCCCATCCGGCCCCATGGCGGCGCGCAGACGCCTGTGTTCCCCACGAGCCAGATCGAAACGTACCGCCGGCTGGCCGCTTGGGTCCGCCAGGTGGCCCAAGCTCCTGGCGACGGGACAAACGAGTCGGCCGGCCAAGTCCCAGCAGCCCTGGCCGCCGGCCAACTCGCGACCCCACAGGAGCTGCCCACGCAGCCGGGCGGTCCGTCGGTTCCGGACGGCCTGAGGACGCCCATACCGGCCGAGGCGGCCGTCGCGACCAACCACCGCGAGCTCTTCCGAGGCTTGGGTCAGGCCCCCTCCACACCGTCCACCTCCCCAACGGGTCCACGCGATCCCTTCGATCCGGAGATCTTCAACCGGCGCTATTTCCCGCCCGACGACCAAACGGGCCCCGACCCGGGAAGGCCCCCAACCAGGCCTGTGGGCGCCCGGCCCGCCGGGGGAGGCCCAGCCGCCAGCCAGTGAACCGGCCGACAGGCGGGTGGGGCCGCATCCCGTTCTTCCCTTGCGCCGCCATTCGGTATACCTTCGAACTGACCCAGGGACGTCCGACCGGGGAGGGCATTCTTCGCCCGCTGAGGTATGGCAGACGGTGTCGGGTCGGAGATCTCGGCGCAAGGGAAGAAACGTCATGACCAGCAAAGAACGAGTCCGCGCGGCCATGCGACACGAACCGGTGGATCGCGTACCGGTCATGTGTCAATTGGCCATCGGCCATTATCTGCTCAACACAGACGTGACGCCCGTGGAGTGCTGGTTCACCAGCGAAGGTTTCGCCCGAGCGCTGGTGACGCTTTGCCAGCGGTACCGGTTCGATGGGATCCTGATCAACCTGCCCGGCCGGGACCCGGATTGGATGCGGCACGTGCAGCGCATCCAGACGGCCGAAGACGGCAGCCAGACGGTGTTTTTCCGCGACGGGGACCGGGCTTGGTGCCCAGCGGACGACAACGTCCATCATCAGCCGGCCAAGGGGCGGCGGCGTCCCGCGCTGGAGGAAGTCGACCCGGAGCGGATCTACTACGACGACCCCCACGAACTGGGCGGCTTGAAGTATCCCTACTATTTCGGCCTGGAGCCGTACGAGCCGGACCGCCGGGATTACTGGCCGGACTACTTCTTCCGCACCATCGACCTGGTGCTCCAGCAGGTCGGTTCACACCTTTCGGTACACAGCGAAGTGTTTTCGCCCTGGACGCAGCTGATGGAGCTTTTCGGGTACGAACAGGGGTTGATGGCCGTGTTGGACGACCCCGGCAAGTGCCACGCGATCCTGGCCGCCTACACCGAAGGCACAGCAGACCTGGCGGTGCGCCAAGCCCGCAGGGGCGTGGACGCCGTATTGATCTCGTCCGCCTTTGCCGGCGCCGGGTTCATTTCGCCTCGGCAGTACGAGACGTTCGTGTTGCCCTACGAGGCGGAGGTGGTCCGCCGCGTGCACGACCAAACGGGGGTGCCCGTCTACACGCACACCTGCGGCGACATTGGTGACCGGTTGGAGCTGATGGCGGAGACGGGCACGAAAGGGATCGACACGTTGGATCCGCCACCGTTGGGCAGCATCGATCTGGCCGACGCCAAACGCCGTGTGGGCGACCGCCTGTTCTTCAAGGGCAACATCGACCCGGTCAACACGCTGTTGAAGAAATCGCGCGAGGAGGTACGAGCGGACGCCTTGCGGCGGCTGGAGGTGGGAAGCCCGGGCAGCGGTTACATTCTTTCCAGCGCCTGTTCCGTTTCGCCGCGCGTGCCGCCGGGGAATCTCGCTGTGCTGGTCGAGGCCAGCGAACAGTTTGCGGCGCAGCGGTCGTGACGTCTCTCCGCCCATGCCTCACGGGCCGGGGTCGGAGAAGGGGGGCGATGTCCGAGTCGGAGCCGCGACCCGGCCGACACACGTGATGGGGCTGTCGCGGCCCCATGGAGTCGTTTGACCGCAAACAGCCGAAGGGGGCCCTTCTCAGGGCGTCCCTTCATTGATCAGAAGCCATGTGCCCGTTTTTCCGGCCACGGCGATATCGGGCCGACCGTCGTCGGTCAGATCGGCCACACAGATCTGCATGCCCGTCCCCACGCCGGCGCCCGGCGGGCTGATCGTGTGGCGGACGAAGCGCCCGGCACCTGCATCCCACCGGTAGTAGTACAGACAAGCCCCTTCGTCGGCTCCCGGGTCGCGGCCCCCGTGGCCGCGCACGCGTTTGCCCGTGATCAACTCCCCGTGGCCGTCGCCGTCCAGGTCGGCCCAGGCCATACTGTGGGCCTGGGACCAGCTCTGGTCGATCAGGTGCTCCGTCCAGGTGGTGGTGCCGTCCGGCCTTGGTTTCCCCTGCTCCCACCAGTAGACACCGTAGTGGTGGCCCTTGCCCCAAACCAGATCGTTGCGCCCGTCGCGATTGACGTCCACGACCAAAAACGGCGAACTGGCCCCGCGCAGGGCCGTCTCCGGATGCAGCTTCCACGGCTTGCCCAACGGATCGGTGCGGGGATGCTCATACCAGCCGACCCCACAAAGGATGTCGTCCAGCCCGTCGCCGTTCACGTCGCCCACCGCATAGCCGTGGCCGCAGCCATCGGTGCCCAGCACGTAGCGGGAGGCCGTGGGTCGGCCCTCGGCCGTCTTGCTCAGCTTCCAGGCGACCAGTGGATCGCGCTGGACCCAGCAGTGGACGACGATCTCCGGCACCCCGTCACCGTCCACGTCGGTCAGGTGAAAGGCTTCGTTCTGCGCCCGCGCGTCGACCAGCAAGTGCGGCTCCCACTTGCGCCCCTTTTCCAGGCCTTGCTTGCCGGGATTCTTGTACCAGTAGAGCTCCGACTCGGTCCAGCCGCCGGAGATCACGTCGACCCACCCATCGCCGTCCACGTCGTAGGGATGATCCCCGTTATTGGCGTAGAAGTCGTTGGGGGCGAAGCCCAGCGAGACTTCCGGGATGTCGCGCACCGGGCGAGGGACGAACTCGGGTGCGGCATACCAGTGCGTTCCGGCGATGATGTCCAGGCGCCCGTCCCGGTTCACGTCCGCCACGGCGCACCCTTCATTGGGATTGATCATCAAGCAGCGTTTCGCGAACCGCAGCCCGCCCGGCTCGCTGGCCCAGGCAACCGGCGGCGCAGTGCCCGCCCAGACCGCCGCCATCCCGATCCATGTGCCCACCACATACCAACAGCATCTGAGCATGATGGCCCTCCTTTCAGCCGGTTCGGCGCCGCCTGCCGCTGCGCTCGATTATTGACGCGGCGCCGGGCGTTGTCCACAATGGCACTCACAAGGGGTTCGAAGGGGAGGGGACGGCCGGCAGCATCAATCAGCGTGGGGAGTCGCGTCATGAATCGTCGCCAATGGCTCAAAACGAGCGGGTCGGCCCTGGCAAGCCTGGCGGCTTGGCCGCTGCGGCGGACGTGGGCCGCAGCCAGAAAGCCCAGGGTCCTCTATTTCACTCGGAGTGCGGGCTTCGAACATCCGGTGGTGCGGCGCCCGGAGAGCGGATTGAGCCATTCGGAACGGGTGCTTACCGAGATGGGCAGGCGGGCCGGTTTCGAGGTGGTATGCACCAAGGACGGACGGGTGTTCGACGAGGACCTGGATCGCTTCGACCTGATCGCCTTCTACACATCGGGCGATTTGACCAGACCGAACACGAGGAAGAATCCGCCGATGACGGCCGACGGCAAGCGGCGGCTCTTGGAGGCCCTGCACGCGGGCAAAGGGTTTGTGGGCTTCCATGCGGCCAGCGACACCTTCCATTCGCCCGGCCCGAGGGACCAGGTGCAGCCGCCCGGCGAGCGGGACCCGTACATCGCTATGCTGGGCGGGGAATTCCTCACCCACGGAGCCCAGCAGGAGGCGTCGCTCATTATCGCCTCGCGCTTTCCCGGGGCGGGGAGCCTGGGCTGCGCTGAGGGTATCTCCTTCACGGAAGAATGGTACGCCCTGAAGAACTTTGCCCCCGATCTGCACGTCGTGCTGGTCCAGGAGACCCAGCTGATGCAGGGCGACTGCTACCGGCGGCCCGACTACCCGTGCACTTGGGCGCGGATGCACGGCCAGGGGCGTGTTTTCTACACATCGCTGGGCCATCGCGAAGACGTGTGGACAAATCCCTTCTTCCAGACAATCGTCCTGGGTGGCCTGAACTGGGCCCTGGGC
>DQVB01000596.1 GCA_015661985.1 Planctomycetota bacterium
ACTGCGCTGCCTTTGGACGAAGGGGAGCCGCGGGTTGCCCAGTGGCCAAGGTGGCGGGGGCGGACCAGCGAACTGAGCCAGACCTACGCCCTGTTTTCCGGCGGCCGGGCCATGAGCGAAAACCTCCAGCTGGACCGGACGCTGCCCGAACCTGGGCCCAGCGACGAACTGGTCGATCTGGATTCGATTGCCGGGATCACCATCCCCGAGATCGACTGGAACGAACTGGTCGGCGACCGCAAACCCCAGCTGGATCCGTTGGCCGGCAAGATCCCCTTCGACCAGCATGCCGTCTTCTTCCCCAGCTTCCAGGCTTTTGCCGCAGCGATCGACGAAATGAAGGCGCAGAGCCAGCCGGTACTCCAGATCCTGGAGGTCCGGGGCGAAGACGCCGGGACCCTGGCACGCTACGAGCGACAGCTTGGTCTTTCGATCAATGCCGCCGCACGGCTGCTGGGTCCGCGCCTTGCCAAGAGTGTCGCCATGACCGGCTCCGACCCGTATTTCCGGACCGGAACCGACGTGGCTTTTCTGTTTGAGGCCGTCGACGCTGGCGTGTTGCACAAAGCCATCGTGGCCCAGGTGGCCGCCTCGGCCGGCGATGTGCCGCATGCAAAGCCGATCCGGGGCAAGATCCACGGCGTCCGTTACGTTGGCTTCCGTTCGTCCGATCGCCGGGTTTCCACGTATGTGGCCACCTTGGGCTCGGCTGTGGTTGTTACCAATTCGCCTTATCAGCTGGGCCGGTTGGCCCGGGTCCACCGGGGCCGGCTTCGCCCGATGGCCGACTTGGCTGAATACCGTTACTTCCGGGCTCGCTACCGGCGAGGCGACCCGGAGGAAACGGTCTTCCTGTTCCTCAGCGACGCCACCATCCGCCGCTGGTGCGGGCCCCGATGGCGGATCCTCACCTCCCGCCGTACTCGCGACATGGCGGTGATCGCCGAGTTGCAGGCCGCCCAGATGGACCGGCTGGCCCGAGGCGACTTCACGCCCGGGCCCATCTACACGGACTTGCCCCTGGCCGTCGAGGGATCGCTCACGCTAGCCCCCGACGGCGTATACAGCGAAACGGTAGGTTCGCTGGCCTTCATGACGCCCATCGCCGAGCTGCCCATCCAGAAGGTGACCAAGGCCGAGGCCGAAGCCTACCGGCGCTGGCGGGCCGGCTACGAGCGGAACTGGACCGGCGTGTTCGACCCCATCGGCCTCCGCCTGGGCATCCATCCGGATCGGCTCACCGCCGATCTGACCGTGATGCCGCTGATCGGCGGAAGCGAATACCGCCAGCTGATCGCCGTCTCGCGCGGGGCCAAGATCGGCCCGGCCGACGGCGACCCCCACGATGCGCTGGCCCATGTCGCGCTGGCCGTCAACAAGAACTCCGCCGAGGTCAAACGGTTCGGCAGCCTTGCCATGACCGTTACGGGTTTGGCCCGGATCGATCCCCTCGACTGGTTGGGGTCGACGGTGGCCCTGTATTTCGATGACGATCCGTTCTGGACGGAGCTGGCGAAAGTGGCCTACGACGATCGTGACGAATTCTTCCAGCGGAATATCGGCCGCCTTCCCGTGGCGCTGGTGGTGGAAGTGGAAAACGGCTTCAAGCTGACTGCCTTTCTCGCCGCGGTCCGCGCGTTCATCGAGCAGACGGCGCCGGGGATGACCCAGTGGGAATCGCTCACCTATCGCGATGAACCGTATGTCAAGGTCACCCCGTCGGCTCGGGCCAAGCGGCAGACGGGCGAGCTGGAAAACCTGGTCATCTACTATTCGGCGTCCGGCGAATCGCTGATCCTCACACCCAGCGAAGAGGTGCTCAAGCGGGCCCTGGACCGGCGCATCGCCCGCCGCGCCGCCGCGGACCAGCCCGAACAGAGCAATGCCAGACAGCCAGCCACAAGCGCGTGGCTGGGCGAAAGCCTGTGCTTGAAGGCCCGGCACAAGGCCCTGGCCATGCTGTCCGCCCTTTTCGGCGAAGACTACCAGATGCTGATGCAGAAGCGGGCCTGGGCCAACCTGCCCATCCTCAACGAGTGGAAGCGCCGCTATCCGGACCAGGACCCGGTCCAGCTCCACCGGCGGGTGTGGAAGGTGCGGCTTATCGATCCGGCCGGCGGCCGCTACCGGTGGAATGCCCAGTGGCGGACGATGGAGTCCACCGTGTACGGGCATCCCGGCCAGCCGAAGCCGGGCCCTGCCGCTCCGCCGGTCGTTGCCCAGATCACCGACGCGAACCTGGGCATTACCTTTGAAGAGGACGACGGCTTGCGCGCCCGGGTCAAACTCACTCGTCGCACCCCATGATCAGCGCAGGCACAACCCCAGCGTTGCAGAAAGGAAACGTAGGATGGGCATCCTTGCCCGTCAATCACGGGGTCGACCGCCGACTCGGCCTCGTCCGGCAGAACTCAGATTTTGTGACATCTGCGACGTCCAGGCTATGGTCCGTCTTGCCCGGCTTATGACGGACTGGAATGTCCATCCTATCCTGCCGGTTTGCAACGCCGGGGATAATGCTTTCGAAGCCCTATCGGCTGCGTGCCCAGGGTGTGACCAACAGTGGTTGCGACGCGCCGTGGTCCGTTACGGCTCTTCGGCCAAGTGGAAGATGCCGTTGATCGTAACGGCCTTCGCTCGCCCATGGCGGAAGCGGAGCAGATTGACGGCGCAGTTGTCTTGAGGCACTGAGCGGAAACGGCAGATGTCCAGCCCGATCAGTTCGGCCAAGTAGACGCGGTTGACTACGTTGTGGGCCACCACGGCGATCCTGCGGCCCAGGTTTTCCGCCATCAGTTGTTCGAAGGCAGGCACGACGCGGTCGCGGACTGCGAGCATGTTTTCGCCGCCCAGGTACGGATGGACGGCCGGATCGCGCATGAAGGCCTGGTAGGCTTCCGGGTCGCTCTTCTGGATGTCTTCCCACGAGCGCCCCTCCCAGATGCCTACGTCGGCTTCGATGAGGGCGTCGATCGTTTGGACGTCCAGCTGCCGGGCAGCTGCGATCTCCGTGGCAGTCTGCCGGGCCCGGAGCAGGGGGCTAGCGTAAACGGCCGCCAGCGGCACGTCGGCCAGGAACCGTGCCGTGCGGCGAGCCTGCTGCCAACCTTCGGGTGACAACGGCGGGTCGGTGCGGCGTCCTTGGAGCACGGGCGGCACGGCGCGATTGTTCTCGGTGGCCGCATGGCGAATCAAGTAGAGCCGACAGGTATCTGGGCCAGGGGAGGGCAGGGGGGGCATCGTGGGTCCTTGCCTTGGGAACCGGAGACAACCAGCCGAACGATCATTCTACGTCCGCCCCCCGAGGCCCGCCACTCGGATTGCCGGACGCCAGTGATTGCCCTATGCTGAGGACGATTCCTGGAGGCTGTTTCAAAACCTCCGTTCGGCAGGGCACTGGAGACCTGCGGTCAGGCGTCCTGCGGGGTCAGGAGACCGGCGCACAGCGCTTGGGTCAGGTTTTGAAACACGCTCTTGATCCGCGTGGATTGGCGGTGGCTTCAACTATGATCGCGTGTATTCAACGAGTCAGCCGAGCTCGGGTGGTGGTCGGCGGCCAGGTGACGGGCCAGATCGAAAAGGGCGTGTTGGTCCTCTTGGGAGTGGCCCGGGACGATGGGGAAGCCGACGCCAGGGTATTGGCCGAGAAGATCGCGGGGTTGCGTATTTTCGAGGACGAACAGGGCAAGATGAACCTGGCCTTGGGCGACGTGGCTGGGGCGGCACTGGTGGTCAGCCAGTTCACGCTGTTGGGCAACTGCCGCAAAGGGCGGCGGCCCAGCTTCACGGATGCCGCCCCGCCGGAAAAGGCCGAAAGGCTCTACGAGGTCTTCGTCCAAATGGTGGCAGACCACGGGGTCCGGGTGGCCACGGGCCGGTTCCGTGAGCACATGCACGTCGAGTTGGTCAACGACGGGCCGGTCACGCTGATGCTGGACAGCCGCCAGCTGATGGCTGGCCGCCGTGGGACCTGAGGACCGCAGATTGCACGTTGAAAAACGAGCGATGGGGAGGCGGGAGCCCTCTCCCGACAGTTCGCTCCATTTCACCTCGTGGGCTTCAGCGAAACCAACGGTCGCGCACTTCAACGGCCGTTCGGTGGATTGGGGCGTGGATCTGCTTCTCGAAGAACTGCTTCGTCCACGCCGGCTCCTTGAAGGCGAGGAAGGTGAACAGGGCCAGTTTTAAATAAGCCGACCCGTTAGGCCACCAATGACGGCTGAACAGTTTCAACGCCGTGCCAAAGGATCGTTTGGCCCGCAAGCGGCCCCGATACCAGTGGAGGCTGGCCAGTTCGTCGAGCACCAGGTGGCTGAGGTAGCCCAGGCTGACGCCCCCGGCCTTGTAGAGGCGCAGTTCCAGGGGGCCTGAGGCGAGCAAGAAAGCCACCTCGCCGACGATCACCACCGCCGGCAAGCTGTGGAACATGCCGCGGTGCACCGTGTAGCGCCTCAAGAGCTCGGCGCCGGCAAAGCGGATCAGCAAATAGACCGCGGCCCCGATCAGCACCATGTACTCTCGCGACAGCTGGAACAGCTCCAATCTGCCGATCAGCATCATCGGCACCACGGCAGCGGCGAAGGCCACGCTCTCCCGCAGCGGCCGGCTGGAGTCGCTGTCCAGATCTGGAAGCATCCCGGAGACGGCACACAGGCCTCCGGCCAAGATGCATGTGGGCAAGGGGACGTCAAACAGTCCGTAGGCACCGGCCGAATAGGCGACGCCCAGCAAGCTGCTAGCGGTGATGTGAGTCTTGAAATTGGCCATGGGTGATCCGGCTGAGATGCTGGACCAAGGGAATGCAGATGCAAGTGCGTCTTGCCCAGCCGGCCCAGCCTGCGCGGCAAGGCTGGCTTGTGCAGTTTCACTCGGTCGGAACGACCGAGCGGGCGTCTTTTAGCCGAATCGGGCCCGAACTCCAAGGGCAGTTTCGCTGGCGCGATACGGGAATCCCCGGGGAGAAGCCGCCAGCGTATACCTCGTTCTCCTGCCCCGGAGAGCAAGCTACGGCTTGGTCACAGCGGAAACTGGGGTGTGCGGCGCGACGCTCCGTGTGGCAACAGCACGAGGCGGAGTGTCGTGTCACATTGGTTCAGCCCCTGGGTCTTGGTTTGGCAAGCCGCTGCGGTTCGTGATGGCGGGGGGAGTGCTCTTCGCTCCCGGCCCGCTTCCCGCTATACTCGCTCGTCGAGCAAGACGCCAGGAAGCCCGGCTTTTCGCAAAGCCGGGGCTTGCGGCCAGGGGGCG
>DQVB01000593.1 GCA_015661985.1 Planctomycetota bacterium
CATCGCCAATTCGTATTGTTTAGGGGCACAGACCATGTACGCCCGGCCACCCAGCCACCGGCCGCCTTTGACCAGCGAGCCGTCGGGCCGTTTTTCGATATAGGCCGCGTCCCAACTCTTCGCATCGCGGTACATGTCCTGGTAGTTGTCGTGCAAGCAGGCCACATAGCCCAGCGATTGGATCCGGTGGATGGCCCGCGCCAGCGCCTCGTTCCCGCCGCATTCCGGGTTGGCGGGCAAGTTGTCTGGATGGCGGCAATCGTAGCCCCCTTCCGTCCAGCCGCCCATGATGAACAGACAGCGGTCGATCTGCACATCGCCGTGCAAATGCTGGGCGATGGCCGCTGCCTGGTCGAAGGTCCAGCGGACCGTGACCGACTCCTCCTTCGTGCTTTCTTCGTTCATCCGCCGTGCCAGACAGGTCCAAAGCTTGAAATCGGATGCCCCCACCAGCAGCTCGGCATGCGGGTCTCGTTCGATCTTCTGGCGGAGTGTGACGGCCAGGCCTTTCCGTTCGGCCAATCGGCGATATCCGGCGGCCACCCTGTTCCAGTCGCCCCGGCCCAGCGGCGTGAGGCGAATCGATCGGGCCGACTTGCGCAGCCGCAGCGCGGCCGTGAGCCGTCGTGCTCCGGCGTCGGTCTCCGTCCGGGCCACGTCGGCGAAGACGTAGGCGTCGTCCCAGCTGACCACCAGCGCCGCGCCCCGTTTGACAAGCCCCAGCATGTTCATGTGGCATCCTTCGTAGTCCGAGGTGCCGAAGGTCCGCCGGAACGTGACCTCGCCGGAGGCAGGAATCAGCAGTCCCTCGCGGCAAGGGACAATCAGATACCCATCTTCGGCCTCCGTAGTGGCCAGGCCATCTTCCAGGACGCGGATTTCATCCAGGCCGTTTCCTTCGTAACGGATCTCCAGCGACCGACCTTCGTCAATCAGCTGGAAGGTGACAGCCACGCCGTCACGGGCCAAGCGCACGGAGCGGGCCGTTGAAACGGCGTCGGCAAACCGCTGCGGCAGCCCTTCGCCGGTGCCTGGGGAAGCGGTGCCCTGGGACGGCCAACGCACCCCGGCTTGCTTGTCCTCCAGCGACCAGCGGCCCGCGTGACCATCGATACGTACGGCCATGGCAGGGCTTTCCAGCGTGAGTCGGTCTTGCTGGCAAACCCCTCGCCCCACCAGCACGCTCAGCACGACCGCTGCCGGTACCCAGAACGTCCTCCCTCCCGCGTCGGAGGTCATCATCTTCTCCTCGTCCAGCGGTCACCGTGGCAGGTCATGCCCCTTCAGCCCGCGATTCTACGGGGCACACCCTGGCGCCGGCAACTGGCTTCGCTTCCGCTGCGCTTTAGCAGTAAGCGGTCCGGAGGGTCCCCCGGGGCAGGCTGCGTGCCGCCGGCCTGCTCCGGGTCGTGTGTTTTTCCGGGTTGTGTCAACTGCCGTTTGAGGGCTACGATGGAGTGGAGGCGGGGCAAGCAGTTGTCCACCAGTGCGGTTCGTTGTTCTGGAAAGGATTGGCCGGTGTCGATGGATTCTGAGCATCGTGACGAAAGTGGGGACAGGGAGCCGGCGGAGGGGCGTTCGGAGGCGTCGGCGAGCAGCGATCCCGGGTTCAGCCGGGTGCGGGATTTTCTCCTCTATTCGTTGTCGCTGCCGGAACGGACGCTGCGGTGCGCATCCGTGATGGTGGGCGGCGCCCTGCGCGAATCGGCCGCGCTGCTGGTGCCCCAGGCCTTCCGCAGTTCAAAGACCTATTCCATCTTCGTCCAGCAGATGCTCGATTTCCTGGCCGAGGATATCGGCGGTGTGGCTGATGCGGAGGACGAGGAAGGGGAGACCAAGGTGGAAAACTACGTGGCCCGCAAGGCCGTGGGCAACTTCATCGAACTGGCCGGAATGGCGACCTTCCACCTGTCGCCCATGACCTTGTTGGCCATCGTCAGCGACGTGGCCTACGGGTCCAAGGCCTACTTGGTCGAGCTGGCCGAAGAGCTCAAAAGGCAGGGCGTGATCGACGAACAATCGACTATCAATCACGTGGATGACCTGCTGGAGGCGGTGGCCGACGCGGCAGCCACCACGGCCACGGCCTTCGACACACCGCCCCTGTCAGTCGAAGGGTTGCGCAAGACCGTCGAAGACACACGCAAGGCGATCAGTCAAGTGGATCCGGTCCAGATACTGCCCAAGTCGGAACTGACGCGGCTGTGGAACGATATGCACCAGATTGCCGCCACCCAGGGTGTCGATCCGCTGGCCGTCTCCAGCGCCGTGACCCTCTATTCGCTGGACAAGATCGCCACCGTGGGGCGCGGCGCCCTGTCCACGGTCACTGTCGCTGGGATGCTGTTGGATCGTCACGTGATCGATCATTATCAAACGGCCGTGGCCGATATCGCTCGGCGAGGGATCTACACCTGTCTGGCTGAGACCAGCAAGCCCTACATCCAGGCCGTGTGGGAGAATTTCTCTACGAAGAAGACGACGGTGACCGAGGAGATCCTGACCGGAAAAGCTTTCGGCAAGGCATGGAAGGCCGTGCGCCGGTGGCTGGGCGGCACGCCGCCCGGGCCGGAGGACGCGAGTGGTTGAGCCGGGCTTCGGGCCTCGCAGACTCGCCCTACGGGTGATGGCCCGCCGAGGGGACGCCAGAGCAGCCGATGCGGATTGCGGAGATCTTTCGATCGATCCAGGGGGAAGGGCGGCTGACGGGCACGCCCAGCGTGTTCGTGCGCACCAGCGGCTGCAACTTGCGCTGTTGGTTCTGTGACACGCCCTATGCCTCGTGGCAACCCGAGGGCGAAGACCTTTCGGTCGATGAGATCGTCCAACGAGTGTTGGCGTTGGGCGGGCGGCACGTGGTGGTGACCGGTGGCGAGCCTATGTTGTTCGCCGAGCTGATCCCGCTGTGTGACCGACTCGCACGGCTGGGGCGCCATATCACCGTGGAAACGGCCGGCACCCTCTATCTGCCGGTCCGCTGCGACCTGATGTCGATCAGCCCCAAGCTGTCCAATTCCACGCCGCGATCCGGACAAGATCGGACGCGGCCATCAGGGGCAGCAGATTCAGCCACCAGGCCCGAATACGACCGCTGGACCCGCCGCCACGAGCGGACCCGTACCGCACCGCAGGTGGTCCAGCGCCTCATCGACCAGTACGAGTATCAGCTGAAATTCGTCATCGACAGGCCCGAGGATTGTGCGGAGATGGAGGCATATTTGGAGCGATTGTCGGGGGTAGAGCGCTGTCGGGTTCTATTGATGCCCCAGGGGAGGGGGCGGGATGAGCTGGCCGAGCGTGCCGAATGGCTCTCAGCGTACTGTGCCCAGCATGGCTACGTGTTTTGCCCGCGCCGACAGATCGAATGGTTCGGGCTCCAGCGGGGCACCTGAGGGCATACGCAACAACCGACCGAAGTTTTTGCCAAGAAGCCGGGCTTTTCCGAAAGGCAGGGGGTTCCAATGCGGCCACGTATTGTGATGCCGCGCCTGAGACCCCAAAGAGGGTTGGTGCCGCGGCAGCGGGATGCCCGTGGCGCGGCCCGGAAACCTCCCCTCACGTGATTTTTCCTGCCCGTGGGGCTGGATGGCTCGGGCCGGATCTGGTCCAATGGCACGTCAAAAGGTCTGTGGTAGGGAGCGAGTTTGGCGAAAGGGTCTCACAGGGGGTTGCTCCCGGCGTTGTGTGGGCCGAGCCGCACCTTGCCCGGAGCCATCGGCCTTTTCCTGCCCGGTCAGGCGGGGCGTGGCCGACGCCCGGGCAGTGCATCGGGGCCCCTGTGGTAGCCTGAGGGATTTGCGTGTGACAGACATGTGACAGAAAGGACGCAGATGAAATGTTTGATCCTGCACTATTCCTACGGTCGGCGGACCTGCGGGGCGAGTACCCGCGGCAGATCAACGAGGAGCTGGCGTGGTTCGTGGGGCGGTATCTCGTCCGATATTTGGAGCAGCATGGCGGCGCCCATCCGGCCATTGTGGTCGGGCGTGACGGCCGCCACTCGTCTCCGTCTGTCTACCGGGCGCTGGTCCAAGGGATTGCCGCTGCCGGGGGCCGGCCGATTCCGGCGGGCTTGGCCACCACGGATATGATCCTTTGGGCGGCCGGCGAAGGGTTGGCCGGGGCCTCGGCTGGGGCCATGGTGACCGCCTCGCACAACCCACCGGAGTACAACGGCATCAAAGCGGTACGACGGGGCAGCGTGGGGGTGGAGACCATCCGGCCGAAGACACACCTGCGGCCGATCTACGAGGCGGACATGGCTTCGGACGCCCCGGTGATCGCCGAAACGCCTTCTCCGGCGGCCTTCCCCGCGTCAGCCCGATTGGGCTTGGCTACGAGGTTCGTCGAGGCAGCTTGCGGGCGGGCCCCGGACCGGGGGCAGTTGACCGGCACGGTGGTGCTCGATCCAGGCAACGGCGTGGGTAGCTTGTTCATCGAGCCGCTCAAGAAACAGCTGCCCGGCGTGCGGATCGAGTCGATTTTCGAGCAGATCGACGGCGATTTCCCCAATCGGCCCTCCAATCCGGGCCTGCCCGGGGCGACCAAGACTCTGCAGGAGGAGGTGCGGCGATTGGGGGCCGCCTTCGGGGCCGCCTTCGACGGCGATGCCGACCGGGTGTTCCTGGTCGACGAACAGGGGCGGTTCGTGGCCGGCGACCACGTGCTGGCCGCCCTGGTGCGCGTCATGCTGGCCCGCGAAGCCGAAAAGCAAAACAGGGGCCACGGGCTGGGGCCGGTCGTGTTCGCCTCCACCTGCTCGTGGCTGTTGCCCGTCACCATCCGCCGCTGGGGAGGTGAGCCGATCATTTGTAAGGTGGGCCAGGAGAGCATCAAAAGCGCTATGCAAGCCCTGGGGGCCGTCTTCGGCGGCGAAGCCTCCGCCCACTTCAACTTCCCCGACAGTTACCTCCAGGATTCCGGGTTGATTGCCCTGATGACCTTGTGGCAATGGCTGCACACCGAGAAGCTGACGGTTTCCCAGGCGATCAGCCAGTTGAACCCGTGGCCTCAGTCCGGAGAGATCAATATCCGTATTCACAGTGACCAGTGGGCCGATATCAGCCAGGCGACGATCGAAGAGCTGAAGAAATACTACCGCCGGCAGGCCGACCGGTGCTACGTGTTGGACATCGACGGGATCTGTGTCTACGAGCCGTTTCGTCCGGACATCCCCGACGTGGAAGCCCTTTTCCCCCGCAAACCGGGAGACCTGGCGGACGAACCCTTCCGCGGCGTACATCCGGACTATGAACCGCAGCAGTGGTTCAGTGTGCGCCGTTCCAACAACGAACCCCTGTTGCGGCTGAACGCGGAATGCCGCGACCCGAAGCAGCTGGAGCCGTTCACCCGCGAGATACTGGCTGACGTGCGCCGCATCTGCGAACAGATCGGCAAGTGTACGACCGAAGTGGTCGACTGGGGCAATCTCACAGCTGAGTGATCGGCCCATGCAGCACCCCGGCGCGGTCACACATGGCGGACGGGACGCGATCGTCGTGCAACGTCAGAGACGAGGAGAGTTCCTAACGTGGGCAGGCTGCCAGCCTGCGACGGACAATCCAAAAAACCCTCGCACGGCGCACACATAGACAAGGAGTGCCACTCTAATGCGACATCAGTGGTCGGTTTTCGTCATTTTCGTCCTGGGGATTCCGCTGGCCGCGGGGCTGTCGCAGGCGGGCGAAGGACAGCGGCGGCCCAATTTCGTCTTTTTTCTGGTCGACGATCTGGGGTGGCGGGACCTGGGCTGCTACGGAAGCACTTTCTACGAAACGCCCAACTTGGACCGGTTGGCTCGATCCGGAATGCGGTTCACCGACGCCTACGCATCCTGCCCGGTCTGTTCACCCACGCGGGCCAGCATCATGACGGGCAAGTATCCGCCGCGTGTGGGGATTACCGACTGGATTCCCGGACGCCGCGCGAAAAACCAGAAACTGTTGGGACCGCCGATCCACAACCAGCTGGCGTTGGAGGAAGTGACGGTGGCCGAGGCGCTCAAAGAGGCCGGCTATCGCACGTTCTTCGCCGGCAAATGGCACTTGGGTGGCAAAGGCTTCTGGCCCGAACAACAAGGTTTCGACATCAACAAGGGGGGCCATCATCGGGGCTCGCCGCCGGGCGGATACTATTCGCCCTACAATAACCCGGCGCTGGCCGACGGGCCCGAAGGGGAATATCTGACCGACCGTCTAGCCGCCGAATCGATCCGCTTCCTGCGCCAAGTGGACGATCAGCCCTTCCTGTTGTACCTGTCTTTCTATACCGTGCACACGCCCATCCAGGCTTGCCGGCGGCACATCGAAAGGTTCGAGAAAAAGGCGGCCGCCCTGCCACCCATGGAGGGCCCGGCGCAGATCCGCGAGGGCGAGGGGTGGACCAAGATGCGACAAGACCATCCGGCCTACGCGTCCATGGTCTACGCCATGGACGAAAACGTGGGCCGGGTACTCGATGCGCTGGATGAACTCCGGCTGAGCGACAACACCGTGGTCTTCTTCACCTCCGATAACGGCGGGCTGTCCACTCTCTACCGCCGTGGCTTCCCTACCTGTAACTTGCCGCTGCGAGCGGGCAAGGGATGGTGCTACGAAGGCGGCATCCGCGTGCCGCTGATTATCCGCGCTCCCGGCGTGACCCGGCCAGGGAGCACGTGCCACGTGCCGGTCATCAGTACCGACTTCTATCCCACCATCCTCCAGCTGGCCGGCCTTCCGCTCCGTCCCGAGCAACACCAGGACGGCCTGAGTCTGACGCCCCTCCTCCGCGGCGCCGACCGTTTGGCCCGCCAGGCGATCTTCTGGCACTATCCGCACTACCACGGAAGCGCCTGGAAACCCGGAGCGGCAATCCGCTGTGGCCCATGGAAATTGATCGAATTCTTCGAAGATCGCCGCGCCGAACTCTACAACCTGGATCAAGACATCGGCGAACGCCAGGAGCTGTCCGCCGCTTTTCCGGAAAAGAAGGCGGAGCTGCTTGACAGGCTACACCGATGGCAGCGCCAGCTGGGGGCCAAGATGCCCCGGCCCAATCCGGACTACAAACCAGCGCGGTGAGGGCTCTGGCCAGGAACGCGTTTCGGATGTTCGGGTTCCGGCTCCGTTTCACACTTTCCGCACTTCGTAAAAACCTGATATGATTGTGCCGCCAGCTCTAGAGGATGTTTCAAAACCTGCCTCCGGCAGGGCACTGGAGACCTGCGGTCAGGCGATGTGCGGGGTCAGGAGACCCGCGCACAGCGCTGGGACCTGCGCAGAGCGCTGG
>DQVB01000598.1 GCA_015661985.1 Planctomycetota bacterium
GTCCAAATATGAAAAGCACTTATGGAATTCCATGGACTTTCCGGGCAATTCCCTATGGCCAACTGGAGGGGAAGACGCTGGACAGCAGTGGCTGCTCAGACCGCAGCAACAGGCACCAGTGACAATCTGTTCCACCCGCGGGTGCTAGTAAAATCTGCGGAAATAATGTGGCTGTTTGTGGCTGATGAGGGTTTCATCCGGCCCCGTGCCCTGCTCCTGCCACATTGACCTGACCGGGCCGGGGCGCGTACATTGAGGATCTGTTGCGGGGTGAAGGCGGGGGCGGAGCCAGGTGATGACGTGCGAGCCGTCTGAGCGTGATCCGCACCAGAGCCGAGACCGGGAGGATCAGGGGCTGTCGCCACTGGCCCAGGCAGTAGCCTGGAGTTCGCGGATCACCACGGTGGGCCTGGAAATGGCCCTTCCTGGGCTTCTGGGCTACTGGTTGGACAAGCGGCTGGGCACGAGTCCCTTGCTGCTGATCCTCTTGGTGGCCGTCGGTGTCACTTCCGGCATGATACATTTGTTGCGGATGGTAGCCAGTTTGGATCGCCCCCGCCGAAAGGTTGGCAACCGGGATCCATGAGGCTTGGCGATGGCGGACTGGCCCTGGGCGGCCTCCGGTCTGGGTGGAGGGATTCCACGAACCGTGTAGGCGGCGAGGGATTCTTTCCCGGACCGGTAGCCAAGGGGGGTTGCGTTGATTATGGTATGACGTTTTACTAGATCACCCGTCGCATGATGATTGGGGCCAGTGGGTCGTCTCCGGCGGTGGAGGCGGCTGGACTCACCCCTGACAATGGCGTGACGATTTGCCATGGTTGACTTGGAGCAAGCCGGACACCACGTAGAGGACGCCACGTCCTTTCATCTGCCTTTGGGCGCCCATATCGATTTGCCGGAGGTGTTCGGCCTGCAGCTGACCAAGTTCATGGTGCTGGAGCTGGTGGCCGCCGGGTTGATGGTGGCCATCTTTGTGCCTTTGGCCCGACGGATCCGGACGGGCGAGCCGGTGCGGGGGCGGTTTGCCAATTTGATGGAAGCGATGTTGTTGTTTCTGCGGGACGAGGTGGCCAGGCCGGCCATCGGGCGGCACGACGCGGATCGCTATCTTCCTTACATTTTTACGGTTTTCTTCTTCATCCTCTTTTGCAACTTGCTGGGGCTGGTGCCGTGGCTGGGCTCGCCCACCGGAGCGATCTCTTGCACAGCGGGCTTGGCCGCGATCGCTTTTGTGACGGCCGTGGGATCGGGGATGAAGAGGTTCGGCCCCGGCGGGTTTTTCAAGAACCTGGTACCGCACATGGACCTGCCCGTGGTGCTGGCCGTGTTCTTGATCCCGATGATCATGTCCATCGAGTTTTTGGGGATATGCATCAAGCACACGGTCTTGGCTGTGCGTCTTTTGGCCAACATTTTTGCGGGGCATCTGGTGTTGGCGGTGATTTTGGGTTTTGTGGCGTACTTCGCCCACTCGGCGTCCTGGTACGGCGTGATGCCGGCCAGCGTGTTGGGGGCAGTGGGGCTCAGCTTGCTTGAACTGTTGGTGGCATTCTTGCAGGCTTACGTTTTTACGTTTCTTTCGGCACTGTTTATCGGCATGGCCATCCATCCTCACTGAGGCGGAGAGAGGGCCTGCCGGCAACTCGGGTTTCCAGAAGGAGAGCATGACGGTGAACAGGTTGTTGTGCATGGCGGTGTTTGCAATCGCGTGCCTCGGGGTTTCCTCCATGGCTTTGGCGGCTGAGGGGGCTGATACGATGGAGGCCGCCAAGGAGGCGGTGGCTGCGGCCCAGGATATCCTGGGGCGAGAAGGGTTTTCGATCTATTTCGGCAGCGCTTTCGCGGCGGGCTTGGTCATTATCGGTGCCGGATACGGCATCGGCCGGATCGGATCGACGGCTGTGGAGAGCATGGCTCGCCAGCCCGAGGTGGCCGGAAACGTGCAGATGGCCATGATCATTTCCGCCGCGTTGATCGAAGGCGTGACGTTCTTCGCCTTGATTGTGTGTATTGCCGCATAGGTTGAACCGCAAGGGCAAAAGGGAAAGGTGTGAGCATTGTGCGAACGGTCATTGCCTTGGGGATCGGCCTGTGGTGGGCATGGACGGGCGGGCCGGCGGCCGGCGGGGTGATCCGGTTGCCAGCCGCCGTTGTGCTGGTCGGTGCGACGGAGGTTCCGGCTTCCGAGCACGCCGCAGGAGCAGGGGCGGGGCCGGCCGATATCAACCCGCTTTCGTTTGACAAGCTGAAGGCCGATTTGGCTCTCTGGACGGCCCTGGTATTCCTGGTGCTGTTGGCGATCCTATGGAAATACGCTTGGGGCCCGCTCGCCGACGGGCTGGAGAAGCGCGAGCGGCGGATTGCCGCGGAGATCGAGGCGGCGCAGAAGGCCAACCAGGAGGCCCAGGCCCAGCTGGCCCAGTACCAGCAGAAGCTGGCCGAGGCCGGCCAGGAGGTCCAGCGGATGCTGGACGACGCGCGCCGCCAGGCGGAAGAGGTGGGCGCGCAGATCGTGGCCAAATCTCGCCAGGAGGCCGAAGCGGAGCACCAGCGGGCTTTGGCCGAGATCGACGCAGCCACCGCGGCGGCATTGGAGGAGTTGGCTCGCCGCAGCGCCGACCTGGCCGTCCAGCTGGCGGGGCGCATCGTCCGGACGCGGCTGGATCGGGCCGACCACGCTCGCTTGATTGAGGAGGCTGTCGATCAGTTCACTCGGCCCAGGTCCAACGGGAACTGACAGCCGGGAGATGAAACCATGGCCCAAGACCCCGAAGCCCGGGACGCTCGATTCGCCGCCCAGCAGGACGCGGAGCGGGGCGCCGAAGGTGTGGCGGAAGTCTATGCCGAGGCGATTCTGGACGCCGCGGAGAAAGCGGGCCGGACCGAGGCGATCCTGGAGGAGTTCGACTCCTTCATCGCCGATGTGCTGGATCGTTTTCCCCGGCTGGAGCAGGTGCTGGCCTCGCGGCTCATCTCCCACGAAGACCGCTCGCGGACGCTCGACCGCGTGCTGGCCTCGCAGGCCTCCTCCTTGTTCCTCAACTGCCTGAGAATCATTTCCCGGCACGAACGGTTCGACCTGGTGCGGATGATCCATCGCCAGCTGCACGCCCTCTACGACCGCCTCCGCGGGCGAGTACGTGTGGAGCTGGTCACCGCCACGCCGGTTCCCGAGGAGGTAGCTTTGCGGGTGACCGAAAACCTCAAGGCGCTGGTCGACGGGCAACCCGTGGTGGAACACGTGGTCGACCCCAGGTTGATCGGCGGGGCGGTGCTCCGCGTGGGCGATACGGTCTACGACGGTTCGATCGCCAACCGCTTGAACCAGTTGCGCAAACAGATCATCGACAGGAGCGCTCATGAGATTCAAAGCCGACGAGATCGCTTCCGTGATCCAACAGGAGATTGAGCAGTACGAGTCGCAGATCGACGTGCGCGAAGTCGGTCGCGTGCTCGAAGTAGGCGACGGTATTGCCCGGGTCTACGGTTTGTCCGGCGTGATGGCCGGAGAGATGGTCGAATTCGCCGGTGAGAACGTCTTCGGTCTGGCCTTCAACCTCGAAGAAAACTCCGTGGGCGTGATCATCCTCGGCGATTACCTGACGATCAACGAGGGTGACGAGGCGCGGAGCACGGGCCGGCTGCTCAGCGTGCCGGTGGGCGAAGCCGTGCTGGGACGCGTGATCGACCCGTTGGGTAACCCCCTGGACGGCAAAGGGCCGATCGCCACCACCCAGCGGCGGCCGGTGGAGTCCACCGCTCCGGGCGTGGCTGAACGCCAGCCGGTCAACGAGCCGCTGCAGACGGGGATCAAGGCCATCGATTCGATGACCCCCATCGGCCGGGGCCAGCGGGAATTGATCATCGGCGACCGCAAGACGGGCAAAACGGCCATCTGCATCGACACGATCATCAACCAAAAGAACGAAGACGTAAAGTGCTTCTACGTGGCCATCGGCCAAAAGGACTCGAGCGTGGCCCAGATCGTCGATGTGCTCCGCCGCACCGGCGCGATGGAGTACACGACGGTGATCGTGGCGGGGGCCAGCGAGCCGGCGCCGTTGCAGTACATCGCCCCGTATGCGGGCTGCGCCATGGCCGAATACTTCATGTACAAAGGCGAGGATACGCTGGTGATCTACGACGACCTGACCCGCCAGGCCCACGCGTACCGCCAGCTGTCGCTGTTGATGCGGCGCCCGCCGGGCCGCGAAGCCTATCCCGGCGATATCTTTTACACCCACAGCCGGCTCCTGGAACGGTCGGCCAAGCTGAGTGACGCGCGAGGCGGCGGGTCGCTCACAGCGCTGCCCATCGTGGAGACCTTGGAGGGCGAAGTGGCCGCCTACATCCCCACCAACGTGATTTCCATCACTGACGGGCAGATCTACCTCCAGCCGGACCTCTTCTTTGCCGGCCAGCGTCCAGCCATGAACGTGGGCATTTCGGTCTCCCGGGTGGGTGCCGCGGCCCAGATCCCCGCCATGAAGAAGGTAGCCCGGGGTTTGCGCCTCGACCTGGCCGCGTTCCGGGAACTGGAGGCCTTCGCCCAATTGGGCACCGAGCTGGACCCGGCCACCCAGGCCCGGCTGGACCGGGGGTACCGCATGAGCGAACTTTTGAAACAGGGCGTCTACAAGCCCATGCATGTGACCGACCAGGTGTTGAGCATCTATGCCGGCACGCACGGGTGGTTGGACAAGATCCCCATGAGCGAAGTCCGCCGATGGGAGGAGGCTTTCCTGCAGTTCATCCACGATCAGAAACCCAACATCTGGCAACGGATCACCGATACCCGCGACCTGGACGACGACACGGCCGAGAAGCTGGACAAGGCCCTGGAGGAGTTCGACCAGGTCTATCGCCGCAAGGCTCAGGCGGCGCCGGAGCCCGAAATGGCGGCCGTGGCCAACTGAGAGGCCCGCGGGGGCCCGGCGAAGCCCCCCGCCGCAGCCACACGCCGCCTGCAGGTGACCCGTAACCCGAAAACCAGAAGATAGCCATGGTCAAGGCCCGAACACTCGATCGACGCCGCAAATCGATCCGCAATATCCGCAAGATCACCCGCACCATGGAGCTGATCGCCACGGCGCGGTTCAAGCGGGCCATGGACCGGGCCGTAGCGGCCACGGCTTACACCCGGCGGATCACTGCCCTGGTCGGCCATTTGGCACGCAGCGGGCTGGAGGTGTCGCATCCTTTGCTGGAGCCTCGGCCCGAGCCGACCCGTGCAGCACTTCTGGTCGTGACGGCCAACCGCGGCCTCTGCGGCGGCTACAACGCCGCCGTGTTGCGATTGGCTTACGCCCAGTGGGACGCCCTGGCTGAGCAGGCCCCCGAGAGACAACTGGATGTGGTGGGCAAGCGGGGTATCGCCGCCTTCCGTTTCCATCGCATCGAAATGGACCGCACCTTCACCGATTTCCACGACCGGCCGCCCTACGAACAGGTCGAACGATTGGCCAACGGTTACCTGGACGCCTTCCAGTCCGGCCGGCTCGACCGGCTCGATATCGTCTACACGCGCTTCCACAGCCTCAGCCGCCAGGAGGCGGTGGTGGAAACGCTCCTGCCCCTGAGTGCCCTGGAAGAGGAAGAAGAACCCCCCGCCGAAGTGCAGTACGAATTCCTACCTTCGGCCGAAAGCATCCTCGATGAAGTCGTCCCTGCGAGCTTCAAGGTGCGGCTGTTCAAGTGCTTTCTGGATGCCGCAGTGAGCGAACAGATCGCCCGCATGATGGCCATGAAGGCCGCTACCGAAAACGCGGACACCATGATCCGCAACCTGACCATGACCTACAACCGGGCCCGCCAGACGCAGATCACTTCCGAGCTGTTGGAGGTGATCAGCGGCGCCGAGGCCCTGGAACAATAAGCCGCCGGACCCGCCTGGCGCCGTTGTATAACCCCAGCGTTGCAGAAAGGAAACGCAGGATGGGCATTCTTGCCCGTCAATCATGGGCCCGACCGGTGAGTCCGGCTAGTGCGGCAAAACCCGCGTCTTGTGGCACCTGCGATGTCCAGGCTATCGCGCGTTTTGCCGCACTTATGGCGGACAGGAATGTCCACCCTGCCCTGGCGGTTTACAACGCTGGGGACAACAAGCCGCGACAGAACCACTTGTGTAGTTCCAAACGGAGCCGCGGCGCCGGCCCCCGGCTGGAACCAAACCGAGTCTGTTTCCCCGGAACCTGAAGAACGTCCTTTTTGACAAGGCAGAAAGACGACCATGTCCACCACGGTAGCCGAACCACGTGTCGGGCAGGAGCGGAACGTAGGGCGGATCACCCAGGTGATCGGTTCTATCTTTGACGCCCATTTCTCCGAGGATCGCCTGCCGGCCATCTATAACGCCATCAAGGTGACCGGAGAGCACAAGGGGATCAAGATCAACCTGACCGGCGAGGTGCAGCAACACCTGGGCGGCGGCCGCGTCCGCTGCGTGGCCCTGGGGAGCACCGACGGGCTGGTGCGCGGCATGGAGTGCGTCGACACGGGCGGGCCGGTGAAAGTCCCCGTGGGGAAGGCGGCCTTGGGCCGCGTGTTCAACCTGCTGGGTGAAGCGATCGACGGCCGCGGGCCCGTGGAAGCTGAAGACTGGTGGCCCATCCACCGCGATCCGCCCGAGGTGACCGAGCTGTCGACCAAGACGGAAATCTTCGAAACGGGCATCAAGGTGATCGACCTGTTGACGCCCTTCGTGCGCGGCGGCAAGGCCGGACTGTTCGGCGGGGCGGGCCTGGGCAAGACCGTGATCCTCACCGAGCTGATCGCCCGAATCGCCACCGCCCACGGCGGCTATTCCGTCTTTGCCGGCGTGGGGGAACGTACCCGCGAAGGGAACGACCTGTGGCTGGAAATGCAGAAGACGGAAATCGGCCAGACGGGCCGGAAGGTGATCGAGCAGACGTGCATGGTCTTCGGCCAGATGAACGAACCGCCCGGCGCACGGCTCCGCGTGGGCCTTTCCGCCCTGACCATGGCCGAGTACTTCCGCGACACCACCGGCGCGGACGTGCTGCTTTTCATCGACAACATCTTCCGCTTCTCCCAGGCCGGAAGCGAAGTGTCGGCGCTTCTGGGCCGGATGCCGTCGGCCGTGGGCTACCAGCCGACGCTGGGCACGGAGATGGGCGAGCTGCAGGAACGGATCACCTCCACCGACAAAGGCGCCATCACCTCGGTCCAGGCCATTTACGTGCCCGCTGACGACCCCACCGATCCCGCGCCGGCCACGGCCTTCGGCCAGCTGGATGCCTTCATCTACCTGGAACGGTCCATCGCCGAAAAGGGCATCTACCCGGCCGTCGACCCGCTGGCTTCGTCCAGCCGCGTGTTGGACCCTCAATACGTGGGCGATCGCCACTACGCCATCGCCCGGCGCGTGCAGCGCACGTTGCAGCGATACCGCGAACTGCAGGACATCATCGCCATCCTCGGCGTGGAGGAGCTGAGCGAAGAGGACAAGGTCACCGTGCGTCGGGCCCGGCGTATGGAACGCTTCCTTTCCCAGCCGTTCCTGGTGGCCGAGGTGTTCACCGGAAAACCGGGCGAAATCACGCCCCTGGAAGACACGATCCGCAGCTTCGAAGAGATCGCCGACGGCAAATGGGATGACCTGCCCGAGCAGGCCTTCATGTACGTCGGTTCCATCGAACAGGCGGCCGAACAGGCCGAAAAACTGGCCAAGGGCAAGTAGCCGAACCCCCAGGACCAACGTCGCCAGGAGACCCCCAACCCTCAATCCCCAACCCTCAACCCCCAATCCCTAGCCCATGTTCGTCGAACTGCAGTGCATTGTGGTCACGCCGGAACGGACGGTGCACGAGGCGCCCGCGGAGTTCGTCGCCCTGCCCCTCTATGACGGCGAAATCGGCATCGCCCCGGGCCACAGCCCCATGATCGGCCGGCTGGGCTGGGGCGAAATGCGAATCGCCCACGAAGGCCAAACCAACCGTTTCTACGTGGAAGGCGGCTTTGTGGAGGTGAGCGGACAGACCGTTTCGGTGCTCACCAGCCGCGCCGTGCCGGCCGACCAGCTGAATGAACTGGCCGCCAAAGAACAGCTACACACGGCCTTGGAACAGCCGGCCCATACGCCGGAAGAAATGGACGCCCGCCAGCGGCTGGCCGACCAGGCCCGGGCGCAGCTGCGCGTGATCCGCCGGGCCAAAGAGCTCTGAACAAGCCGCCCGTGGCTCGCAGCCGCGCGGGTCGCACCTGCCGGGTGCGACGCTCCTTTGGTCCAGGCCGGTGCTCGGCCGGCGCCAGTGACACGCGGGTGTCACCCTGTGAATGAGCAAGCGCCCCAGCGGAGCTTCCGGCCGTGGAAGCCTTTCTGGTCCTCATCCCGGTAGGGGCCATCGCCCTGGCGACCGCCGTGGCCGTGTGGGTCTTCCGGCCTCTGGACAAGGCGGCCAGGCGGCGGCGGCACGTCACTCAATTCACGCTGGCCGACTTCTTCTGCCTGTTCCTGCTGCTCCAGCTGACGCTCGGCTTCAACCACCTCGTGCTGCCCCACGACGAACCAATCATCTACGCCTTGGATGCCTTCGGTTGCCTCTGCCTGGGCGCGCTGTGGTGGGCCAGCGTGCGCAGCTTGTCGGCCGCGGGGGTGCGCAGGCTGTGGCACCGCAGCCTGTTCCTGCTGGTCGTCGTGCCCCTCACCCTCTCGGCCGCGGTGCCCGGCGTTCTCGTTGCCGTATGTGTGGTGGCAGCGGTCATTACCGACGCCCCGTCAGACTCCGTGTTCTGGTGGCTGGCTGCCGCGGATGTCCCCCTGGCCATGGCGGTGTGGGTGTTGGGACTCTTCACCCGCTACATGCTGGCCCGGGCCGACCCGGCGGCCGCCGCGCCGGA
>DQVB01000404.1 GCA_015661985.1 Planctomycetota bacterium
CCGTGCTCTCCTGATGCGGGGTTTCTTTTGCGCAAAAACGCAAGCATCGGGAGCCCCGGACTTCTGCTCACTATCAATTCCCACTCAGCTGTATCGAAATCCCCTAAAGTGCAGTTTGCAGAGCGATGCGGGGCAGACTGAGGCGAGCGGTCACGAACCTGTTGCCGGGGGGCGCTGGCCGGGCGCGCCATGATTGCTGTCCTGCGGTGTCGTCCAAGACGCCTTGCGCTGAAAGCCACTCCGTTGCGGGCTGGTCTTCCGGCCCGTGGCGATCGAAGGTCTCCACTCCGGTGGTCTGGGGGAATCCGGGAAACGGGGCTAAAGCGGGAGAGGTTTGGTCCGAGCGAGTGATCAGTTTCTATTGAGGTGGCGGGAGGTGGTGCCGACTGGGGTCACTCGGCTGCTGCCCGGCCGGCTCGGCGCCCCACGCGCGGCTGGCCGCGGGTTTGCGCCTGAAGCGGGTACGGCGAAACAGCGCGCAAGGGGCCGTCGTCGGCAAGCACCCTGGCTGGCACGCGGCCGATGGCATAAACTTTTTGGTTGGGAGGCGATTCAGTGCGCTCGCCGTTTGCGGGCGTCGGCATGGATCAGGCAGAGCGAGGCGACAGGATGGGTCGAGTTTGGATTGCCATACGGGCGTTTTTTGCTGTGTTGTTCAGTGGCCGGCGGGCTGCGGAGGTCAAGGCCCTTTTGGCGGGCCGGCCTGCGCGCGTGGAGGGGCCACCTGCGCGGGAGCGGAAAAGGCCGCCCAAGCCGGAGCGAGTGGTGCGCAGTGAGGCGATCAGTTTGTTGGCCACGTTGCAGCGCGAGGCTCGCCTGGTGGACTTCATCAAGGAGCCGTTGGACGACTACACGGACGCCCAGATCGGCGCCGCCGTGCGGGACATCCACCGGGACTGTGCCGCTGTGCTTGAGCGACTGTTCGGCCTCGAGCCGGTGGTGGACCAGGAGGAAGGCACCGAGGTGGAAGTGCCCGCTGGGTTCGACTCGGGTCGTTTCCGGCTCACGGGCAATGTCACCGGCCAGCCGCCGTTCCGGGGACGACTCGTGCACCACGGCTGGGAAGCCACTCGCTGTGAGTTGCCCGAGTGGTCCGGGTCGCCGGCCGCAGCGTGCACCGTAGCCCCGGCCGAAGTGGAGCTGCCGTGATCCAGGAGCTGCGCAGCTCGCCGCGCTGGCACCCCATACAAGTAAACGGCAGCTACGTAGCTTGGCTCTCCAGAGTCGAGTAACCTGGCTGTCCCGGGCCGAGTCCCGTGAAACTCGGCAGGGCGGCAATCGCAGACGCAGAAGGGCGAATCCAAGGGAATTGTTTCGAGGCAAGGGAGCCTATGTCGACGAAATACGCCATCGGAATCGACCTGGGTACGACCAATTCTGTCTTGGCCTATACAGCATTGGGCGATGAGCCGGGCCCGATCCGGCTGCTGGAGATTCCCCAGTTGGTTGATCGCGGCACCGTGGAGTCGCGCAGCGTACTGCCATCGTTTCTCTATTTGGCCAGTGTTCACGAGACGGGTGGCGGGGCGTTCGAGTTGCCTTGGGGAAGCTTCCCCTTTGCGGTCGGGGAATTGGCCCGACGGCAGGCCGCTGCCGTTCCGCACCGCACCGTGGGGGCTGCCAAATCGTGGCTCTGTCATAGCCGGGTGGATCGCCATCAGCCGATCCTGCCTTGGCAGGCCCCGGACGAGGTGCCCAAGGTGTCGCCGGTGACCGCTTCACGCCGCTACCTGGAACACCTGGTGGCCGCCTGGGAGCACGCCTTCCCGGACGCCCCGATCCAGGAGCAGATGGTGGTCCTCACGGTGCCGGCCTCCTTCGACGCCAGCGCCCGGGAGTTGACCCGCGAAGCGGCCCTGGCAGCGGGCCTGCCCGAACAACTGGTGCTGTTGGAGGAGCCCCAGGCGGCTGTGTACGCGTGGTTGGCCGGCATGGGGGACCGGTGGCGACGACTGCTGGCTGTGGGGCACCGCCTGCTGGTCTGCGACGTCGGCGGCGGAACCACGGACTTGACGCTGGTCGGGGTGTCGGACGAGGGAGGCCAGCTGGTGTTGGAGCGGATCGCGGTGGGAAACCATCTGCTGGTCGGCGGCGACAACATGGACCTGGCGCTGGCTCACCATTTGGCCGGACGGCTGGCCGAGCAGGGCGTGCAATTGGATCCTTGGCAATCGGTGGCCCTGTGGCACGCTTGTCGTGCTGCCAAAGAGGCGCTGCTGGCCCCGGACGGCCCGGAGAAACAGCCCGTTTCCGTGCTGGGCCGCGGCAGCAAGTTGATCGCAGGAACCGTGTCGGTCGAAGTGGATCGAAGGGAGGTGGCGTCGATCCTGGTCGACGGCTTCTTTCCCCGATGCCGGTTGGAGGATCGGCCGGTGCGGCGGGCGGCCAGCGGGTTTCGCCAGATCGGCCTGCCCTTCGAGACGGATACAGCGGTGACCCGCCACCTGGCGGCCTTCCTCCAAGCCCACGGTGACGCGCAGGGTCCGGTCCGACCCACCCATCTCTTGTTCAACGGGGGGGTGTTCAAAGCCCAACTGCTCCGCACGCGGCTTCGTGAAGTCATGGCCGAATGGTTCGGTTCCGAGGCCTCCCCGCAAGTGCTGGAAGGCCCGCATGACTTGGATTACGCCGTCGCCCGCGGCGCGGCCTATTACGGGCGGGCCAAACTGTGTGGCGGGGTGCGGATCCGCGGCGGCACGGCCCGGGCCTACTACGTGGGGATCGAAACCGCCGGGCCGGCCATCCCCGGCGTACCGCGCCCCTTGCATGCCCTCTGTGTGGTCCCGGTGGGCATGGAAGAAGGCACCGAGTGCGATGTGCCCAGCGAGGAGATCGGGTTGATCGTAGGCCAACCGGCTCGGTTCCGCTTCTTCAGCTCGCCCGTGCGCAAAACGGACAAACCCGGCGACGTCCTCACACACTGGTCGGAAAACGAGCTGGTCGAAACCGATTCGTTGGAGGCCGAACTCCCGCCCGACGAGACGGTCGAAGACGACTTCGTACCGGTCCGCTTTCACACGCGGGTAACCGAGTTGGGGATGCTGGAGCTGTGGTGCCAGGGCACTCGCAGCAACGCCCGCTGGAAACTGGAATTCAGCGTCCGCGAAGATGCCGAAACGCCCCCGGCGTCCCCAGCCCCGGCTGGCTAGCCCGGCGTCGGCAGCAGCGGCCTCCATGCTGCCCGAAGCGGCGTCCGGCCGGTTCGGGGCACCACGCCGGGAGTGACAAGCGTGCCCCGGAACCCGTCGGTCGAGCGGACCGAGTGAAGAAGCGGAGACGGCGAGCATGATTCGATTGGTGGACGTCACCCAGCACTACGGCGTACGACCCGTGTTGCGCCATGCCAGCCTGGAGGTGGCCACGGGCGAGTTGGTCAGCGTCCTAGCCCCGAACGGAGCGGGCAAGACCACGATGCTGGGTGTGATGGCCGGTGTCCTCGAACCGCAACAGGGCCATGTCCAGATCGATGGACTCCGCCGCCGTGCTTCCGAGGAAGACGAAGCGGCCATCCGGCGGCGCCTGGCGTTCTTGCCTGACCGGCCTTGGTCGCCCAAGAATCGCACAGGACGTGAGTTTCTCGTCCAGGTGGGCCGGCTGTACGAGGTCGACGACGACCGGCTCATGGACCACGTCGGCGGTCATCCCTTTGCCCTTCGGTCCGCGTGACCCAGGTCCTTGTCCGGGGCGATGCAGTCGCGCACCAGTTGCTTCAGCCGGCTGGGGTCCGGGAACCCGCCCTGCGATTGGCGTGACCAGATCAGTCGGTCGTCCACCCGGATTTCGAAGATACCCCCGCTACCGGGCACCAGGGCCACTTCGCCCAATTCGTTCCGGAAGGTGGAAAGCAGTTCCTGGGCCATCCAGGCCGATCGCAGCAGCCAGCGGCAGCCGGTGCAGTAAGTGATTTCCACTCGCGGTCTGTGGACTGGCATAGCGCGGTTTTCTTCGCTGTAGGTGAGCCTATCTGAAGATGAGCACCCGCGCGCTCAGCGCGGCCGCTTCGACCAACCTGATGAGTCGCCGGCGGAGGCGGCGGTTGATGCGCATCAGCCGGCGTGCGCGCCGGAAATGGCGTCGCGTGGCCAGCTGACGGATCAGTTCACGTTGGTCACGCAGCCGGAGGGCCAACTGGCACGCCTCACCTTGGGTCAGGGCGCCGGAGGATTCCAGCCGTTTCAGTTTGCTGCGGATTTCGCGGCTGACGATGTGGAAGGCCTCCAGCACGTCGGCCACGCTGCACCACCCGAAGGTTCGCATCCGATGGACATACCTCGCTCCAGCCGCCGTCTGCGCCGGACCCGGGCGACAGCGGCGCCGTCTCTGGTGGCCTCGGAAACCGTACCTACAGACATGACTTGAGCAGAAGGAGCACGGTCAATACGGCGATCGTGCCGAACACCAAGCTGACCCAGCCTGGCGCATCGCCCGGATTGTAGCCTGGCTCGGGCATTATCGGCACCGTCTTGTTGGACCCTGATCATCCTCACCGGCAAGTATACGCCGGCGCGGCGCCGCCGGCCAGCGGCGGAAGCGGCGCCTTCAGGACGGCTCGTCGCGGACCGGACCGAAATGCTCTCCCCATTGGGCCGACAACCGCCGCCCCAAGCGTTCCAGTTCGGCTTGCTCGGCTTGGGACAGCGGCCGGAAGCGGCATGCCACCTCGACGTTCTCGACCAGTTCCTCCGAGCCATGGGGGCCGATGTTCACCGCGGTGACGCCGGGAAGCCCCAGGGCGTAGCGCAGGGCTCGTTCGAGGTGTTCTGTTCCCAGGAGCGGCGGGAGATTCGGCTTGCGGTAGTTGGCAAACCCCCCGGCCTTGCCG
>DQVB01000313.1 GCA_015661985.1 Planctomycetota bacterium
CCCTTCGGTCCATGGGAGCGGATGCCGTCATCGGGCACCAGGGCGATGCCGAGCGGCTGGCTGAGTCCCTACGGGGGATCTTGCAGACCCACGCCACGGGTGCTGGGGCATCCGCAGGGGAGGGGCTGACTTCGTCCTTCGGCAGGTACCGGTCCACGCCCGACGGCCGTTTTCTGGAGGCTAATCAGGCCCTGGTGGAGATGCTGGGCTACGACTGCCTGGAGGAGCTATTGGCGGTCGATATTTCGCGGGACGTATACGTCAACCCGCAGGTGCGCCACTCGCTCCTGGCGGGCCCTGTCGACGATTTCCATATGGTCGAGGTGGACTGGAAGCGGAAGGACGGACGCCCGATCACCGTGCAGGTTTCGGCGCGGGCCGTGCGGGATGCACAGGGCAGGATCCTGGCCTACGAGGGGGTAGTGCAGGACGTCAGCAGGCGGCGCGAGTTGGAGTATCAGGTTCAGGCCGCGGTCGTTTATAGCCCCATCGCCACGATGGTGGTGGCCGGCGACGGCCGGATCGTTAGTTTCAATCGAGCTGCGGAAGGATTGACCGGCTACGGCGCCGGGGAGATGGCCACGATCCAACAGTGGGCTGACCGCCTTGGCCTGGAGCCGTCGGGGGAGCAGGAAGCGACGGACGGGAACCAGGGGGCTCCCGCCGGCTGGGCGCTGCCGGCTGGCGAGTGCCGGATAACCCGCAAGGACGGCCAGCAGAGGCTGGTCCGGTTTCACGTGTCGTCCTTTCCGAGGGGGCACATCGTACAGATGCTGGATGTGACCGAGCAGCGCCGGGCCGAAGAGGCGGCTGAACGGAGGTTGCGGCTGTTGCAGCGGGTCATCGAGCTGCACGAGCGGGACCGGCAGCTGATCGCTTACGAACTGCACGACGGCTTTTGCCAGCAGCTGAGTGGGGCGATCATGCAGTTCCAGGCTTACCAGCATTTGCGGGAGAGCCGTCCCGAAGAGGCGGCCCGGTGCTTCGACAAGGCCATGGGGCAACTGGGACAGAGCATCACCGAAGCGCGACGGCTGATCGGCGGCCTGCGCCCTCCCGTGCTCGATGAGTCGGGCATTGTCGGCGCGGTCGATTACTTGGTGGCCGAGGCGGCCGAGGACGGGGGCATCCGGGTGCTGTTCAATCAGAACCTGGGCCCCAAACGCCTGCCGTCCTCGGTGGAAACCTGTCTATTCCGCATCATCCAGGAGGCAGTGCGCAACGCCCGGCGCTACAGCCAGAGCCGGTGCGTCCAGGTCAATCTGGTCCAGGAGGACGACGAGATCGTCTTGTCCGTGCACGACGGAGGCGGGGAGGGCGATCCACAACCAGTCGCCGGCGGCCATTTCGATCTGCAAGGGATCCGCGAACGCGCCCAGTGGTTGGGGGGAACTGCCCAGATTCAGGGCAGACCGGGACAAGGCATGCAGATCACGGTCCGACTGCCGTTGACCACCGAACCTGACCGGTAGGGGAAACGGGCTGCGGACGGGAGGCCAGCGATGGTTATCGGGTCGCCGCGGTCAGGGCGAGCCGGTTTGAGGGGCGGCCAGGGGGCCGGTTCGGGGCAGCGCGAGCCAAGTGGTTGAGCCATTCGGCGGCTTCTTCGGCAGCGTGGCGAGTGGCATAGGTGTCTTCGATGGGGATGACGGCCAGCCAGGCTGGAAGCACGAAATAGCGGCCCTTCACGTCGCGACTGATCCGATAGCGGAGCACGGCGATCTCCTCCATTTGATTCGCCCCGCCTCCGGCCTCCTCGGCTGGGTCATACGGACACAAAGCTGGCAGGCCGTGTTGTTCTTCCCGTTTGTGTATTCGGCAAAACGGCATCTGGTCTTGTTCCGATTGTCCCAGAATTGCTGGAGCGGCAGGCAGCCCCAGGGCCAGGAAAGCCTCACGGACGTCTGCAGGCGTGAGACTCAACCCAGAAGGGCGAATCGGCACCCGCTCGGTGTCTCCCGGCCAGGCAGGCCACGGGCCGGATCGTCTTCCCCATTGCGTGCCGGCCCGAAGGATTCAGATAATGGCGCCGCCGTAAACTTTTCGGGCCGTTTCACCGTCTTCGAAGGTTCGAAGGGGAAACCGATGCGACAGGCGCTCCTGATCTGGGGCTTGGCGTTTGTACTTCAGCCGGCCGCCGGGGCGGAACAGTGGCTCCAATGGAAGTACGACAGCAGGCATTCGGGCCATGCGCCCCACCGGCAAGTCACCCCGCCCCTGGGACTGATAGCCGCTCGCCCGGTGTCTGACGCGATCTTCACGGCCCCCGTGGTTGCAGGAGGGCGTGTCTACGTGGTCGACGGCTCAGGGGTGGCATGGTGCCTGGATGCCGAAACCCTCCAGCCTTTGTGGCAATTCCCCAGCGACGGGGGGGCGGCCAACTGCAACAACGTCTGCTCGCCGGCCTTGGGGGGCCGCTACCTCCACTTCGGCACCATGGCCGGCTATTACTACGTGCTGGATGCGGCCACGGGGCGCCTCCGGGCGAGGATTGACACGGGTGAGCCGGTCTTCGGGGCCCCGGTGGTGGGTCGCGACGGGGTCTATTTCGCCACGCTCGGTTCCCGTGTCTACGCGCTGAGGCCGGACGGCACCATCCGCTGGCAATGGGATTTCGTCCGCAGCCAACTCGGCTTCTCCGGCGACCGGTGGAGCGGTGCCCATTGGCGCGAGGCGGTCGGACAGGTGGGATGGCGGCAGCAGTTCTGTTGTACGCGGAACATTGCTCTGGCGGGAGATCTGTTGGTGGTGCCAGCCGGCGGGGCTGTCTGCTGGTTGGAAGACGCCGGCCACAGGGCCGTGTTGCGGGCCACCTACCGGGGAAGCCGCGAAGCGCCCATCACCCTGGGCCTGAGCATCGGACCGTCCGGAGCCGTCTACCGGCAATGGCACCAGCGGGACAACAACGGGAGTGTGGAGGTCCTCCGGATTTCGAACGGCAAACCGATCGTAAAGCACGTACTCGGCACCCGGACCACCTACCAAGGAGCGACCCGCCCGGCCTATGGCCACGGCTCGCTCAGCTTCTGCTCGGTCAGCCTCCGGGGGGAAGACGTCTTTCGATGTCGGCCTGAGCACGGATTCGGACTGGTTCTGCACAGGCCCGACGGGACGGTGAAGCCGCTCTGCGAAGCCGCGTCGATCGCACCGCCCATCGTGGTGAAAAACGCGGTCATCTACGGCGCCCTGGACGGCCGATTGTACGTGGTGCCGCTGGATCGACCGGGCCAGCCCTGGTCGTTCGAGACCGCCTTTGGCAAAGCGATCACGGCGCCGGTGGCCGTGTGCGATGGCCGGGTCTATTTCGGCTGCGAGGACGGGTACGTCTATGCGTTGGGGCCGGACGGCAGGGCGTCGCTTCCCACCCGAGGCCTGAAGCTGGAGAAGATCCGCACGCCTTTGACCGGGCCTTACAGCAGCCCAGCCTACGACTGGCATACGGCCTTCGGCAACCAAGCCAACACCAACGCCGCCCTGGATCAACGGCTGCGGCCGCCGCTGGTGGTGAAATGGATCCGCCGGTTGGAAGGCACATGCAAGCATTTCAGCGTTTGCGGCGGCGGACGGATGTATACGCACACGGCCGAAGGCCAGGTTCTCGCTGTGGAACAGCAGACCGGCCGGTTGTTGTGGCGACGGTTCTTTCCCGGGGTGCACGTCTCGTTCACCGCGCCGGTTTATCACGACGAGCGGATCTACGTGCCCCAGGCGGGCATCGAGAGGTGTCGGCTGCGGTGCCTGGACGCCGCCACTGGCGGGCTCATTTGGGAAGCGCCTTTTTCCGGGTCCCCCAGTTGGAACCGGCAACAGCCGCCCATTGTTCATGGGGACCTGGTCTTCTACCAGTTCAGCTCGGGCAAGTACACCCCGCGCAGCTGGCTCTTCGAGCACCAGAGCACCTTCGGCTTCCCAGCCGACCAGAAGCCGCTGGTGCGGGCCTACGACCGGCGCAGCGGCCGTGTCGTTTGGACCCGCGATTTTGCGCAGTACGGCTCGGGCGGCGATGACGCCGGCATGTGCTTGTTGGACGGCGTGTTGTACTATTCCTGTTACTTCGGTGGCCAAGGCCCCCTGGGGGTGACAGCAGCCATCGAACCGGCCACGGGCCGCGTGCTGTGGGCTACCACCAAGTACGCCCTCCACGCCGGTGCCACGATCTCCGGCGAAAACGGCCGACTCTACCTGGGCGGCTACAACCCTGTGGAGGACAAGAAGAATTACGTCTGGTGCCTGGACGCCCGGGACGGGTCGCTCGCCTGGAAATCCGATCCGATCAGCCGTGCTATCCATGTGATTACCATCGGCAAGCGGTTCCTCTTTGCCCATTCGCAGTACGAGTACGGCTATCTGATCGACAAAGGGACGGGCAAGGTCATCACGACCCTGACCCGAGGGTATCGTTGCACGCGCTTTACCCTTTGTGAACCGTACTTGCTGGGCCCCAACTTGGACCTGATCGATCTGTCCGATCCCAGCCGAGTCCGTCTGGTCTCCTCCGGTCCGCCCGTCGATCTGCTCATTTGTATTGGCGCCTTCGTCTCCAACGGCCATGTCTTTCACACGACCAATGGTACCGGCCTCCAATGTTCGGCCCTCTACGGCCGACAAGCCGAAGGGTACCGGCCGCCGTGGCGGCAACGGCAATAGGAGGACGCGGCCCGTGCCGGTACGCGCGCGATGGGATGGGGACTCCTCCGGCGTGGGAACCTGTGCGGCCGTCCGCCGCGGCGAGGGAGCCACTTGCGGCATGGGGTGATCGACGCCGGACGGCTGCGGTGTGCCGCTTTCAGGCCGACCGGCCTTGTCAGCTCCGTATAATTCCCTGTCGGCCGTCGCGCCGCTGTCTCCGGACATCGGGCGCGGCTGGCGGCGTTGGTCATCAAGCGAACCATCGGAGGAGAACAGGTCATGGTCCAGACAGCCAGCACGATGCTTCCGCTCGGTACCCCGGCACCCGATTTTGCACTGCCCGACACCCAGGGCAGGACGGTCCGAGTGGCCGATTTCGCCGACACACCGGCGCTTTTGGTGATCTTCATGTGCAACCATTGCCCGTATGTGAAACACGTGGCTCCCGAGTTGGCCAGGCTGGCCAAGGAATACCAACAGCGGGGAGTGGCCGTGGTGGGGATCAACTCGAACGACGCGGCCAGCTATCCGGAGGATTCGCCCGAAGCGATGGTCCGGGAAGTGGAGCAGCGCGGCTACACGTTTCCTTACTTGTACGACGAAAGCCAACAGGTGGCCAAGGCCTTCCGGGCTGCATGCACGCCTGATTTCTATGTCTTTGACCGCCAGCGGAAGCTCGTCTATCGCGGCCAGATGGACTCGAGCCGCCCGGGCAACGGGATTCCGGTAACCGGCCAGGACCTGCGAGCGGCCCTGGACGCCGTGCTGGAAGGGCGCCCTGTCACGGCCGATCAAAAAGCGAGCCTGGGCTGCAACATCAAGTGGAAGCCGGGCAACGAGCCTGACTATTTCGCCTGACGCAGGCTTCCAGCCTGCCACCCACAACCCGAAAGATGTGCGCACGGCGCGCGGCGCGCGCAAGCAGTAAGGATCCAGCGCGCCAGAGCCGCAACCAAGCAGGACGGATTGCCGATTCGTGCTACGACCGTCCGCGCGCCACAGGCGTATCCTCTGACGGAAAACTCCAAGCCGATCGGCCAGGTGCTGGTCGGGCCACCCCTCGGCCCACAGCCCCGGAGGAACGGCCGTGCCGGTTGGCTTCCGCGAGGCGGGAGGGATACAATGGTGACCGTTTGGTACACAGTATCCCATGCGCCATGAACCTGTCCCGAGGGAGAACGACCATGACCAACGACCACACGTGGAGCGAACGGACCACCCGGCGCCGGTTCCTGAAAAATGGTGCTGCCGCCGGCGCCGCTCTGGGCGCCCTGTCCCTGGCCCGTAGCGTCCACGCCGGCGGCGAGGAAACGATCAAGATCGGCATGATCGGCTGTGGCGGGCGATGTTCCGGAGCCGCTGCCCAAAGCATGAATGTCGGACCCTTCGTGAAATTGGTGGCCATGGGCGACGTCTTCCAAACCCGCGTCCAGGCCAGGCGCAAGGCGCTCAAAGGCCAGTTTCCCGACCAGGTAGTGGTGGATGACGACCACTGCTTCGTCGGCTTCGACGCTTACCAGAAGGTGATCGAGTGTGCCGATGTGGTACTCATCGCCTGCGCCTCGAAGTTCCATCCCATGTACTCGGAAGCAGCCGTCCGGGCCGGTAAACACGTCTTCGTGGAAAAGCCGCACGGCATCGACCCGGTGGGGGTGCGGCGCATGCAGGCCGTCTGTGATCTGGCCAAAGAAAAGGGGCTGAGCATCGTCTCCGGCCTGCAGAGCCGCTTCCACGCCGGATGGCAGGAGACGGTCAAACGGATCCATGGCGGCGCCATCGGCGATGTCGTGGCCGTGCAATCAATGTTTCTCCGTGGGCCCTACCGGCTGGAGAGCCGCCAGCCCGGGCAGCGCGAAATCGAGTACCAGTTCTGGAATTGGTACCACTTCCGCTGGCTCTCCGGTGACGATGTCCCCCAGTCGCTCGTGCACAACGTGGATCGCGTGTCGTGGATCATGAAAGAGGAACTGCCCACGTGGGCCTTCGGACTCGGCGGGCGATCCTCCTCGTTCGGAGAAGTCTACGGCGATATGTTTGACCACCACACAGTGGTCTACGAATACAAGGGCGGAGCCAGGCTGTACGCGCTGTGCCGCACCCAAAAGAACTGCTACAACAACTCCAGCGATATCATCATGGGCACCAAGGGCACCTGCTACCTGCGCCGTTGCCGCATCGAAGGTGAAACCAACTGGCAGTTCGAAGGTCCCCATAACAACCCCTACCAGGCTGAACAAGAGGCGCTGATCAACTCCATCCGCCAGGGGAAACCGATCAACAGCGGCTACCACATGGCCACCAGCACCATGATCGGTGTGCTGGGCCAAATCGCCTGTTACACGGGCAAAGCCACCCGATGGGAAGAGGCCTACAACGCGGACTTCCAGTTCGGCCCGCCCCCGGAGGAGGCCAGCTTCGACATGGAGCCGCCCACCCGGCCGGACGACACGGGCAATTACCCATTGCCCATGCCGGGCGTCACCAAACTGCTGTGACGCCTCGCCCCCCTCGCCACGGATACCGCGCGCGGGGCCCAGTCGCCGGGGGGCACCAAGGTGCCCTGGCGGTTTGCCCGGGCCCTCCCCGCCAGCGGGCTTCTGTGATTCAGACGTAAAGACCGCGCACGACAGAGCCACGGGCCGCCCAGCCTGGCTCTCTGAGCCGAATCTCGCTCTTTGTTCCCCGTTGCCGGCTCGGAGGGCCAGGCTACTTCGAGACCCTCGCTGAGGCGGACTCTCGCAAGCCACAGCCTTTCCGGCGGCCTGTTACGCCCCGCCGTTACGTCTGAATCGGTCAGCTGGCTTGAGGCCCTTGGCAGGGCCAGCACACGCCGTGGAGGGCGAGCTACATTTGCAAAGGGCACAGGGTTTCTGGGTGTGACGATCGGCTATGGGCGCGCTCTGGTTCATATTGTTCATTGCGATCCTGAACTTCTGGCTCGGCTACGCGCTGGCCGTAAAACTAGGTTTCGCCCTCCCACCAAGACAGGGGGTATGGGCCGCCTTTATGGCCTCCATGGGTTTGGCCAAGCCGAAATCCGATGAAAAGGCAACCCAAAAGGGTAAGAGCGAGAGCGGTCCGACCGGGTCCGGTGAATCCTCCGGGTGGCCGGTCCAGGAGGTCCTCCTTCCGCCGGATTGGGAAAAGGAGGACCAGGCTCAGCAGCCCGACGAACCGGGCGGGGACGGCGTGGCCGCCGAGGCGGCGGAGCCCGGGGCTGCGCCGACGGGCGAGGCCGGCGTATAGGGCCCCTGTGGCGGGGGCTATGGGAGCTCTTCAGGCCCTCCGGGCCCTTCAGTCTGCGCGGGCCTGCCTCGGATGCGGACCAGGTAGGTGAGAACGAAGAAGTCGTAGGCCGCGTGGGCCACAATGGGTACCAGCAGGTTGCCGCTAGCCATCCAAATGCCGCCCAGATAAAGTCCAGTCAGCCCGGCCAATACCGTGTAGGTTGCTGAGACGGCATGGACCAGCCCGAAAAGGATGGAGGCGGCTGCCAGGCCGATCCACGGGCCCATCGGCGCGCCGTAGAAGCGAGAGATCGCCTCTTGAAGAACGCCCCGGAAAAGCATCTCTTCGCCGACGCCGGCCAGCAAGGAGATCACGGCCAGCTCCGCCAGTTGGCAATGGCGGAACAGGGGGACCAGCAGCGAATCAACGGTGCGCCGAAGTTCCACCAGCGGCCGGAAAGGGAGCCGCAGGCAAACAAAGAACAGCGCCAGCATCGGCAAACTGGCGGCCAACCCTCGGGCCGCATCCGCGCTGTTGAACCGGACCGCGGCCGCTGGCGGGCAATCCCACCATGCCCCCAGCAGAACGGCCACCACGCCCAGACCTCCTTCGAAGAACAGGGCCATGACGACCAGCGTGCGCGGGGCCGGAAAGTGGGTAGGGGTTGAGGGTTCCTGCATGGGTCGAACAGAGAGTGTGGGCGGCCATGGGGCGTCGGGTGTCGGGATGGACTCCGGACCGAGGTGGCGACAGTATAGGCAAGCCGACCGGCCCAGCCCAGCCCTTCGTCTTGCATCGGTGGGCAGCCCCAAGGGTGGTCCAGAGATACGTGGGGCACCTGGTTGACGCTTCATGCGGTTTCTGATAAATTGGTTCGTTTTCCTGCTGCTGGCTTGGCCCGCACCGTGAAGGGTCGCGTCTTGTGTCGGCGGACAGTCGCCGGTCTGGCGTGAAACGGGGCTACCTTGGGCCGAAGCGCACCGGGAGCCGAGGGCCACAGCACTCCGCAGGTGGCCGATCGTTTCGGGGCGGCCTGGTGCCGGAAGCTCGACAGATTGCCCTCGGTGCCGGGCGATCCGGGCTGTGCCTCGGACGGACGGCTGACCGGCGCCGCACTGAGGACGGCCGCTGGACGACCTGCGATGGCGCGTCCGGCCAAGCGATGGGCGCCGGTGCTCGGCTTTTACGGATGTCACCAGAAAAGAGGTGTGCAAGATGACTGCGAAATACGTCTACTATTTCGGCTCGGATGGAACGGAAGGCGATGCTTCCATGCGCGATCTGTTGGGCGGCAAGGGAGCCAACCTGGCAGAGATGGCCAGGTTGGGGCTGCCGGTGCCGGCGGGATTCACCATCACCACCGAAGTGTGCACCCATTTCATGAAAACCGGCGGCCAGTACCCGGAGGGGTTGAAGGAGCAGGTGGCCGAGGCTTTGCAGAGGACCGAAGGGGCGATGGGCAGGAAGTTCGGCGATCCGGACAATCCCCTTCTGGTCTCTTGTCGTTCGGGCGCACGGCAGTCTATGCCGGGGATGATGGAGACGGTGCTCAATGTGGGGCTGTGCTCGAAGACCATCCCTGGGTTGATCAAGAAAACGGGCAACGAGCGGTTCGTGTACGACGCCTACCGGCGGCTCATCATGATGTACGCCGATGTGGTTATGGAGAAGGCGGAGGGGGTCGAGCCGGAGGATGGCCGGGGGATCCGGCTTCAGCTGGAAGAGATCATGGACGATCTGAAAAAGGCTAAAGGCTACCAGAGTGACACGGATCTGACAGCGGAAGACCTGAAACAGCTGTGCGGGGAGTTCAAAGGGAAGGTGGAGGAGGTTCTGGGCCGCGCGTTTCCGGACGATCCCCACGAGCAGCTGTGGGGTGCCATCGGAGCGGTGTTCAAGAGCTGGAATGGGAAGCGTGCGGTGTCCTATCGGAGGATCGAAGGCATACCGGACGATTGGGGCACGGCCACCAACGTGCAAAGCATGGTCTTCGGCAATATGGGCAACACCTCGGCCACCGGTGTGGCCTTCACCCGCAACCCGGCCACGGGGGAAAACAAGTTCTATGGCGAGTGGTTGATCAATGCCCAGGGCGAGGACGTGGTGGCAGGCATCCGCACGCCAAACCCGCTGAACGAAGAGACGAAGAGTGAGCAGAACGAGCACCTCCGGTCTCTGGAGGAGGAATGGCCCGACTTGTACAAGCAGCTCGAAGAGATCCGTACGACCCTGGAGAAGCACTACCGGGATATGCAGGACATCGAGTTTACGATCGAAGAGGGCAAGTTGTATATGCTCCAGTGCCGCGCCGGGAAGCGAACGGGTACGGCGGCACTGAACATGGCTATGGATATGCTTGCCGAAGGATTGATCGATGAGGCGACCGCCGTCATGCGCGTTTCGCCCAACCAGTTGGACGAGCTGCTGCATCCGATCGTTGACGAAAAGGCGGAGAAAAAGGCGAAGCCGATCGTCTCCGGCCTACCAGCCGGTCCAGGAGGTGCAGTGGGGCAGATCGTCTTCAGCTCGGACGATGCCGTGGAGGCGGCCAATGCGGGCAGGAAATGCATCCTTGTGCGTCCGGAAACGAACCCTGAAGACGTGGAAGGGATGCGGGCTGCGGTGGGGATCCTTACCAGCCGCGGCGGCATGACCAGCCACGCGGCCTTGGTGGCCCGGGGTTGGGGGAAGTGTTGCATCGTCGGCGCCACGGGACTGGAAATCGACCATGAAAGGAAAGTCGCCTGCGCCGGCGAGGTCACATTGCATGAAGGCGATACCATTACCTTGAACGGCAGCACGGGACGGGTCTACACCGGTGCGCTGCCCCTGATTGACGCCACAGAAAACCCGCGATTCCAAGACTTCATGAAACTGGTGGAAAAGTTCCGCACTCTGGGTGTGCGGACCAACGCTGATACACCCGAGGACGCCCGGGTGGCTCGCTCCTTCGGGGCCGAAGGCATCGGGCTGTTCCGCACCGAACATATGTTCTACGGCAAGGGCAGCGAACAGCCGCTCTTTGTTCTGCGAAAAATGATCCTGGCCAAAACCGACGAAGAGCGGAACCAGGCCATCGATGAGCTGGCTCCGTTCGTCCAACGGGATATCAAGGCCACACTGGAGGCCATGGACGGAATGCCCCTCACCGTCCGGCTGCTCGATCCGCCGCTCCACGAGTTCGTGCCCCAAAGCGCCGCGGCCGTGGCCGAGACGGCCAAGGCCCTCGGCATCAGCGAAAAGGAACTCATCGAACGGGGCAGGCAACTCCACGAAACCAACCCCATGATGGGCCACCGCGGCGTACGCCTGGGCATCACCTATCCGTACCTGACGGAAATGCAGATCCGAGCGGTCATGGAGGCTGCGGCCGAACTGATCCAGGAGGGCAAGAAGCCGCGACCCGAGATTATGGTCCCGGTGACCTGTTCGGTCCGCGAAATGGATTACGTCAAGCCCATCTACGACCGGGTGAAAAAGGAGGTGGAAGAGAAGCAGGGCGTGGAGATTGAATGCCTCTACGGGACCATGATCGAAATCCCCCGCGCCTGCCTGACGGCCGACGCGATGGCCAAGACGGCGCAGTTCTTCTCCTTCGGCACCAATGATCTGACGCAAATGGGGTTCGGCTTCAGCCGCGACGACATCGGCGGCTTCCTCCCGAAATACCTGGAGAACGGAGTGCTGGATGCGGACCCCTTCCAGACGATCGATCAGGAGGGGATTGGACAATTGATGGAGATGGCCGTACGGAAAGGGCGTGCGACCCGTCCCGATCTGAAGGTTGGCATCTGTGGCGAGCAGGGGGGCGATCCGGCTTCGGTGGAGTTCTGCTTCCGCCTCGGCCTGAATTACGTCAGTTGCAGCCCCTACCGGGTTCCCATCGCTCGGTTGGCTGCAGCCCAGGCGGCGATCAAGGCAAAACAGTAGCCAGTGCCGCATCGCCCAGGTGCCACAGCCGCGTCGGCCCGCGATGGGGAACAAGCCCTCGTCTGGCCCTTGCCAGTCTGTGCCGGACAGCGTACGCTAGCCGATGGAGCAAGCTACGGATATAGGGAACCCATGGCCAAGCTGATCTCGCCCTGGAAACGACACCTGATGGCACTGGATGAAGTTGCCCAGCGTTTGGAGCGGATCACGCGGGCCCTGGACGAAGCACAGGTGCGGTACGGGTTGGTGGGTGGCCAAGCGGTGGCGATTTGGGTGGCCAGCCGCGAGCCGGCTGCGGTGCGCACGACCAAGGACATCGACATCCTCGCGCGACGCGACGATCTGTCCCGGGTCCGGGCGGCAGCCCGGGCGGCCCAAATGGAATACTTCGATGTGCTGGGCGTGGGCATGCTTCTGGATCGCCGCGATCCTGACCCCCGGCACGCGGTCCACTTGGTTTGGGCCGGAGAAAAGGTTCGGCCGGAACACGAGCTACCGGCTCCGGAAGTGGATGAGTGTCACACCGGTTGGCTGGCGGCCCGCCCGTCGTGTCCCTGGATGGCCTCGTGCGCATGAAGCTTGTGGCCAACCGCGATCTGGATCGAGTTCACCTCCGGGATCTCATCGATGTGGGACTCGTGGATCGCGGCCTGATCGCTGGCCTGCCAGCGCCGTTGGCCGAGCGGTTGGAACGGCTCTTGAGCGAAGCCGGCCGGTGAAACGCCCTGCGGATTACCGGTCGGGCTGTGAAAGGAACATCATGACCATTCGGGAACTGCTTAAACGAAACCGGAGCTATCGCCGGTTCCACGAGAACGACCCCCTCGACGCGGCGATGCTGCGCGGCCTGGTCGACCTGACTCGGCTGTGCCCTTCGGCGGCCAACCGGCAGCCGCTCAAGTACCTGATTTCCTGGACACCCGAACGTAACGCGCGGATCTTCGCCCACCTCCGCTGGGCCGCCGCACTGACCGATTGGCCCGGGCCGGCCGGAGGCGAACGGCCCGCCGGTTACATCGTCATCCTGGGCGACACCCGCATCGCCACTGATTTCTATTGCGACCATGGCATCGCCGCCCAAAGCATCCTGCTGGGGGCGGTCGAACAAGGCTTGGGCGGGTGCATCGTCGCCTCGATCGATCGCGACGCCCTAAGGCGTGATCTGGGCATCCCTGAACACCTGGAGATCCTCCTGGTGCTCGCCCTGGGAAGGCCCAAGGAGCAGGTGGCGCTGGAAATGGATACGCGTCCCGATCAGAAGCCTTACTGGCGCGATCAAGACAGCGTGCACCACGTGCCGAAGCGACCCCTGGACGAAATCCTGGTCGAACCCGCCACGGAATAGCCGGCGGCCTCCACGCCGTTGATGAGCTCCAAAACGCTCTGCTGCCAATAAGGCTCGACGGCCGAGAGTTGCTGGAGCAGGTCGCCGACTCGCTCGTGAACCTCCTGGGTCTGTGTGACCACAAGGCATCCCGGGAGCGTTTCAATAGCACCCGGACCGCCGGCGGATTGCCACGTATCGGGGCAAATCGTCTTTTCGACCACCATGACGAGTTCCTCGGGCGATATGTCGCCCAGCCCGTCGAGTCGATAGTGTCTGTCGGAAAAAGGATGATTGGTCGGTCGGGATCGGGCCAAAAGCGGCCGAGCACGGCCCGTTTGGCCCCCGGCCAAAGCGGATCGTCCTCCAGCGTGATGACCACATCGACGTAACGTTCGGTCTGGACAACTCGCCCGGCCGCGTCGTAGTAGGCGCGTGCCGGCGGCCGATTCCCCCGGCAAGTGGGCATCGTCCGTCCAGATCGCTCGGCCCTTGCCGCCGTAGACCGTGTCGTTCACCCACCCCAACGGGTCGGTCGTTTGGACCACCTGCCCGCGCGAGTCATAGACCGTTTCCGTGACCCCGCCGAAACGGTCGGCGGTCCGACGCGCTCGAACCAAAAGGTGTTTTTCCGTCTCCGTCGTCCCGCTCGGCATTCCCGTCCGGTAGATCCCCCGCGGGCAATCAAATGAGACGGGTCCAATTTCCGTAAGCCTCGATAAGCAAGTATCTTCCCCTCGCGAGGCGTGAAATGAGACCTGTCCCGCCTAATTGTCCGGCGGTCGCGCTGCTTTTCGGTCCACTTGGGCAACCGGGTCTGCTACTGCCACAAGTGTGGGTTTGCGGGGAACGAGAACAAACTCTGGGCCGAGCTGAGGGGCCTCGGACTGTACCAGGCGGCCATCGATCTGTACCACCAAGCCGGGATCGAAGTGCCTTGGATCCAGCGCCCCCAACACCCCAGACGACCGCTCACCAAGAACAATCCACCCCGCCCGGTTGACCCATACAGAGGTACTCGTAGTCACGCCCCACGTCGGCCAGGCCGCTGCCGTCGGTAGCCAGGGTGACCCGGGACATGCGGCCCTTGCAGGTTATAGCCGTAGTACGTCTCGATATCCTTCACGCCACCCGACGCCAGCCCTTGGCAAACCGTCCCATGCGTCTGTTGTGTGGCGTCGTAGGCGTACTCGGTGAACCGATCGTCGGCTGTGCCGGGTTCATCCTTCGTCGCGGTCAACAGCCGCTCGTTCGAGTCGTACGTGTAATCGACCGTCTCATCCGCAACAAGAGTACCGCTGGCCACGAAGTCGGCCGGCGCAGCGTCGGTCGCGGAAGGACACCCCGACATGGAGTTCCAGGATCGAATTGTCACAGAGCCGCGCTGGCGGGCGCCTTCAAGGCCTCAGCCATCCATTTCCTGTGGCGCCGAAGGCCGTAATCCTTCGCGCTGGAAAGCTGAGTTACCCGAAAACTCCTCAATATTCGTTGACTCGAAACTCGCGGGATCACAACAGACCTTTCTGGGTGCTGCCAACGAATTGGACAGCGCCACCCAGGAACGCATTAGTGA